>PMLN01000321.1 GCA_003158885.1 Anaerolineae bacterium | reverse complement strand
GTATAAGGCAGGATGACGGTCGTCCCCCCGATCGGCAAATTCCAACCATTTCCGCGTGTCAGAATAGCCGGGTTGGAATAATCCCGTCGCTGGGTGCCAAAGAGCAACTGCGCGGCATTCTCCAGGAATATGGACGCTCCGATGGCGGAAATCAAAGGTACCAGTCGCGGAGCCCCCCGTAGAGGCCGGTAAGCGATTTTTTCAAGAAAATAGCCACTCAAGGCAGCTACGGAAGCACCGACGATAAAAGCGGCTACGACCGAAAGAATTGGATTGGCATCCAGAAAAGTCATTTTGGGGTCGGCCAATGTGGAGGCGGGGATGGCTTTGAACGCTTCAAAGACAAAATAACCGCCAAATGCGCCGATCATCATGATATCGCCGTGGGCAAAATTGATCATNNGACAATGCCGGAAATCAGGAAACGTGCCCACGTATCAGGCCCGTAGGCAGGATTGCCGATAAATACAACATAAAGTCGCCAGAGCAAATATCCGGCGAACAAAATTCCGAGAACTGCTTGCACGATCTTATATGTATTAACCCGTCGGGCGGGCGATTTTGCGCGGGGCATGGCCCTTCTCCTCATTGTTGGAGTGGTAATAAAATGGCGGGGTAAGCGAGGCTTGCCCCGCCATTTATTCAGATATATAACAGGGACGCTAAGGAACTGCGCACAAGGCTATTGGGCCGGAACCCACTTGCCGCCTTTGTCCACGTTGAAAACTGGGCCGGAGGCCGAGCATTCGCCGGTGGCATCGCAGCCGATGGTGCCGGACAGGCCAACATAATTACTGGTGGCACGCACGGCCGAAACCAGCGCAGCGCGCGGGATGTACAACTTGCCACCACTGACGACTGCAACACTCTCGACGGCCTTGATCAAGACCGCGACGGAGTCATAGGCAGTCCAGGAATAGGGGGAGAGCTTGCCGGCTGGCTGGCCGTAGGCGGCCAGGTAGGCCGCGTCGAACTTGGTCTTGGCATCCGAAGCAGCGGGGATAAGCGAGGTGGAGTAAGCGCCTTCGCCATTCGCAGCGGTGCGGTCAAGGAAGTCCTGGCCGAAGGTACCATCATCACCGAAGAAGGTGACGCCTGTCAGGCCGGCTGCCTTCATCTGGTTGATGACGACAACTGCCTCAGCAGTGTAACCACCATAGAAGAGCGCTTGGGGTTTCTTGGAAGCAATGTCGGCCAGCGGAGCGCTGTAGTCAGATTGGCCGGGGGTGATGGCCGTGAATGCAACCACGTTGCCACCTAGAGCGGTGAATTGATCCTTGACAACCTGGGCAAGGCCTTGGCCATATGCCTGGCCATCGTGCATGATTGCCAAATCCTTGACGCCCAACTTGTTGTAAAGATAGGCAGCCGCAAATTTGCCCTGGGCCGCATCCGTGAAGACATCGCGGTTGAAGACCTTGGAACCGGTCGTGGTCAGCTTGGGGTTGGTAGCCGAGGGGGACATCATCGGGATGGCGGCTTTTTCGTAGATCGGAATGGCAGCTGCGGTCGCGCCGGAGAAGATATGGCCGGCAATGGCGACCACTGCCGGATTGGCAACGAACTTGTTGGCGACGGCCGCGCCACCTTCGGCGGTGCCACCATCATCTTCAGCGTCCAGCGAGAACGAGAAGCCCTGGAACTGGCCGGCATCTGAGACGGCCAGCTTGGCGGCCTGGGAAATATCCTGGCCGAAAGCAGCGTTATCACCGGTCATAGGCGCACCCATGCCGATGACGATGCTTTGTCCCGCAGAAAAGACTGCGCAGCCACTCGCATCAGTTTTGCATACTGCAGGGGCAGCAGCGGATCCACCGCAGGCAGTCAGAATCATGCTGGCTGCCATTAGCATGGAAAGAACAACATATAGGCGTTTCATGAATTTCTCCTCCAAAGATTTGTATTATGTCGAGCAATATGGATTGCACAAGGTGTGCAATGAGATAAGCTGACCAGGCTTTCTATTTTGTCTGGGGTCACCTCCTTTCGGGTAGATCTGTTATTTTGATGATGAGAGCACATGCNNTGCTCAATTGATTCGTTGCATGGGGAATTTTATATGTAATAATAAGGGCTGTTAAATGGGAAATTATCATACGGAATCGTCCACTGGTCAAGGTTTTCTGTTGCCAATTTTCATTTGACTAATCTTTAGAGTTTAGACTATTTTTGTTTTAGCGAGTGAAAGGGCGACCTGTTTGCACAAGCCGCCCAGTGGCAAAATTGAGGCATGTCTTGCAAACACAACTCAATTGCCAAAGAGCACTTTAACAAATTAGACGTTATCACGGTTTAAGTTGAAAAGAGCTAGCGAGACTTCGTCTCAGACTGACGAGACGTGCTATGATTAGCATAAGACCAAATGCAGAGTCGTCGGCATAACCTATGCCAAAAGGGCGGCCAATTTTCTTTTTTGCTCCCATCACTTGGGACAAGGCGCTCCCCGCCATTTGCCGCATATTAGGTGACAGTCTGCATTTGCCATATTAAGGAAATGACCCGCGCAAAATCTGCAATGCATGGGTGTGGTATGGTTTTTGCCTGTGCTCAAATTCGCCTAAAACTTGACTCATTTTAATCATGTTTCATGCCTTAAGCTTACTAATTCATTGTTTTTTATGCCCACCTCTTCCAATGTATACAATCAGTTTTTATCTATAAGCTGTAAATAAGCTGTAGGAAACAACCTCAATATCTTATCGATATTCTTCGTTGCTTCCTCTGAAACTCCAGGTAGGTGATGTGAGTACGCGTTCAATTCAACACCTATAGTTGGATGAACTAGAAGTCGTTGGATGATCTTTGGATTGGTTCCTACTATGAACATTTTAGTTTGACAATGTCACATTCACCATATATGGTGGTTGGCGATAGAGATGCCTCTGCATATACGGTTTAACAAATTCCCTATATACGGGATGAATGACCAAAACGAGTGATAAGTCGCTGTATCTGGTGGTAGTCGCCTCTATCATTCATAGAACAAATGTTTAATCTGACATTGTCAAATTAGAATGTATTGATATTACCGGGATCACGCTTAATAAAACATCGGAGCAACAGTGTTAAGCTTCACTGCTCCGCTGAATGGTCTCCCATAAATTTCTAACCTTTTACCGTTTTTATGGGCTAATATAATCATGGGCGTGATTCTGACTGCCTAGGAAATGGATTATTTTGTCTTCTACAACACCTTGCACCGCAGCCAGGCCGGGTAAAAGGTCTCTCTCAGGTACAGCCTTCATTTCTTCATTGGTCAATCGGTCTTTTCGCCCCAACGCTTTCAACAGGGCCAGCTCCAGATCGGTGGCTACATTGATTTTGCTAATACCTCCACCTGCCAGATGAATGGCTGGGGCAATTAGTTCCCTGGGTGTACCGGACCCGCCATGCAGAACCAGGTGCACCGGGGTGCGCGCCCGAATAGCTTTGATCCGTTCCACATCCACCCGTGGCTTGCGCACGGTATAAACTCCG
>PMLN01000339.1 GCA_003158885.1 Anaerolineae bacterium | reverse complement strand
AGGGCAGGGAACGAGGGCAGGCGAGCGCAAAGAAAAAACAAGAATCTTAGCGAACTTTGCGTGCTTCGCGTTAAAAAAAATGACAAAGCATAGATTCGCCATGGACTTTGAGAAGGCCATGACCTCCCAGGAAACCGTACTTGCTCTTTCAGAACAACACTAATATAATACGGGGCGCAAGAGGCCACTTGCCTCGAACGAGGCTCGATCTCGTGCGGGTGTAGTTCAGCGGTAGAACGCTTGCTTCCCAAGCAAGATATCGTGGGTTCGATTCCCATCACCCGCTCCATGCAGAAAACACCGTCAGACTGAATCCAAAAGCAGAGGACGGTGTTTCTTTATTTCAGTAGAGGAAGGCGCGGCGAGCGCGAAAAATAGATCCGTGAGGATGTTGGAAGTATAATTGTAATGTTAAGGTATGGCAGGTATTAAGACGCTTCAGATCAAGCTTTTTTTTGGAAAAATTGCCCTTTTAGGCGTGCTTTGGATTCTGCTTTCGGTGGGATGCGCAGAAGGTTTGGCGCGCGTAAGGGTCATCCAGAAGCATATGCTCGCGCCGAGCGTGGGAATCGCCCACCGCGAATTCGAGATAGAAGTAGACCGGCTGAGAGTGAGGGCGGCACAGAAAGGAAGACCGGATTGCATTTTCCTGGGAAGCTCGAAGGTGCTGGACGGCATCGACCCGGAGGCAATGCAAGCGGCTTATGAAGAGCAAACCGGGAAAACGCTGATATGCCAGAATTTCGGCGTCAATGGGATGGGGATGCTTGGCGAAACGCAAGCGGCATTGGCGCTGATCAATCTTTACCAGCCCAGGCTTATTATTTTCGGTACCGGATTTCAGGATATCCATTCCGGCGATGTGGATCAGATGATCGCGCAAAACCCGTGGGTACGTTACAATTTGGGCCAATTCAGCTTCGACGGCTGGGTCACCAATTCGTTCCTGAGCTACCGGTATTACCTGGCAGGGATAGGTTACCTAACCACAGCCACCCCGCAGGATCAAAGGGACTTTCTAACCTGGCAGACCATCCTGCCGGACGGTTTCCACCCGCTGACCGGCCGCGCTGCGAATGCATCCAGCGAAAAACCCGGCACGCAAAATTATATCGTGCCGCCCGACAGCATCGAAGCGATCCAGACCTTCATGAAAGAAAAGTCACAGAATACGCAAGTCCTTTTCGTGGAAATGCCAATCAGCCCGGCGATGTACAACAATAACACGCTGGCCGAAAATAACAGAAGCAAGTTCGTGAATACGATGAATACGGATTTCGACAAGAGCCAAGTAAAGATTTGGTTCACACAGGATCTAAACCTGATACCGGATGAGCGCTTTTATGATCCTATTCACCTGAATGCAACCGGCGCCAAAATCCTGAGCGCCTGGATCGGAGAAGAACTCGGCAAGGCAGTAAAAAACGGCGCACTTGCGCTTCCCAATTAAACCTATTCATGATCCCTTTATCAGAAGGATTTTAGTAAACAGAATGGAAAAATCCATCCATATCAACCGGCCGTTCGGAAAAGTCGGACTATGGGCTTGCCTTGGGCTTTTGCTTTTTATCGGAGCAGCGGAAGCCGTGGTACACATCAAACCCGTGCAGGCTCAACTATTAGCACCGGGAACGGCGAATATGAGCCGCTCCTTCGATATCCAGCTGGACCGGTTAAATGCCCGGGTTGAACAGGGGGAACGGATCGATTGCATCTTCATCGGAAGTTCCAGAGTTTTGCATGGAGTGGATCCTAATGCGATCCGCAAAGCCTATTCCAATATCACCGGCAGCGATTTCAAATGCCAAAACTTCGGAGTGCTGGGGATGGGCATGAAAGGATCAGCGGAAACGGCGGGCCTATTGGCCAAGCTATATCATCCAAGGTTGATCATCATCGGCACAGGCTTTATGGATATCGGGGTTGGGCTGCCCGACAATGCGATCGCCGAAAGCCCCATCGTCCGCTACAATTCAGGCGACTTCAACTTCGACGGGTGGATTACGAGTTCATCTTTGGCTTTCCGGGATTACCTGGCAGAGATAAGTTACCTGGCAATCGACAATGCACATACCCAAAATGATTTTCTGTTATACAACTCGACCAAGCCGGATGGATTTCTTCCGTTGAACGGTCACAAGGCAGACAACCTGCAAAACTGGAACAATTTGAATGCCCACAATAAAATAAAGACCGTATTCACCCGCTCCGTAAAAAAAATCCTGGCTTTGAAAAAAGAAAACACACAAATCCTTTTCATCGAAATGCCGCTCCGAACGAGCACCTTCAAAGCCGTGCCTCATGCGGGGGGATACCGGCGGGTGTTCGAGGACGGCATCAACTCCGTACTGCAAAACAGCGGCAGTCAGATGTGGCTCACGCAGGACTTGAACATCGTCCCGGAGAGCGGCTGGTACGAAAGCAATCATATGAATGTTGACGGTGCAGAGACCTTTAGCACGTGGGTCGGAGAGCAATTGGGGCAAGCGGTGAAAGACGGTTCACTTATCCTACCGGAAGGGAGTCAAACCAATCCATGAGCATTACTTCGTTAGCCTTTGCAGGTTTTGTACTGGCCGTTCTCATGCTCTACTACGTATTACCGGGAAAGAGCCAAAAATTTCTGCTGCTGGCGGCATCCTACATCTTCTATATCAGCTGGGATTGGCGTTTTGCAATCACCCTGGCCCTAGTCACCGTTTTCAATTTCTTTTTCAGCAGAAGCCTGCGCCAGCTACGAAGCCAGGAAACCGCACCCTCCGCAGGTGGACGTTCGAAAAAAGGGAAGCGATTGCTATGGCTGGGAATCCTGATCAACCTGGCGGCCCTGCTCTTCTTCAAGCAATCCGGATTTTTCCTGCACGGGTTTCAAGCGCTGCTCAGCCGGCTCGGTTTTCCCAATCAAATAGGCATTCTGGAAATCCTTTTGCCGGTGGGTATGTCGTTTTACATCCTGCAGGCAATATCGTTCCTGGTGGACACCTATCAAAATCAAATTCCGGCGACAGTCAATTTCATGGACCTGGCGCTGTACCTGGCCTACTTTCCCAAGCTGCTTTCCGGCCCGATCGAACGGGCGGGATCGTTTCTGCCCAAGCTATCGGAACGCGTGGTGGTGGATAACCAACGGATCACGGAAAGCATCACCCGAATCCTGATCGGATTGGTGCGCAAGATCGTGATCGCGGATGTGCTGGCGGCGCGCATCCCAGCCAATTTTTTCAGTTCCCCGTCCACATTTTCATCCATCGAACTGATTTTCTGGTGGATCGCGTACATCATCAGTCTCTATAATGATTTTGCGGGATATACCAGCATCGCGCGCGGCGTGAGCGGCTTATTCGGAATCGAGCTTTCACCGAACTTCGACAACCCGTTCTTTAGCACGAGCATTACAGAGCTCTGGAACCACTGGCACATGAGTCTATCCCAATGGCTGAGGAACTATGTGTACATGCCGCTCAGCCGTTACATGCTGAGGTTCAACCAAAGCGGACGCTACCTTCCGAACATCATCGTGCCGGCGCTGGTGACCATGGTGCTGAGCGGGTTATGGCACGGCGAAAGCTGGAATTTCGTGCTATGGGGCGCTTTAATGGGAATATGGATCGCGGCCGAGCGGATACGCACAGTGTACCGACCGGCAGGAGAAAACCTGGCGAACCTGCCTCCGTGGCACCCCAGGAGGATTTTCAGTTGGGCCGGATTCCTGATCGTCATATTCTTGATCGCGATCCCGTTTAAATTCGACATCGCCAATTCCATCGTGTTCTGGCGAAGCCTGGTCACGAACTGGTTCCCGCCGCCCAGTCTGTTGGGATGGCGATTACCCCTGATCGCGTTCATTCCGGCCATCTTCATCGACTGGATCCAATTCGGCAAACACGATGAGCTGATCTTTATCCGTTGGAAGCCTATAGTACAATCGGTGCTGCTGGCCCTGTGCGTGCTGCTCATTTTCCTGGCGTTCCACGCCGAGCCGCCCCAACAGTTCATCTATCAGGGATTTTAATGGGAGCGGCCTGCGGTGAAATACCCATGGAACGCGGATGGCACGGATTTCGAGGATTTTCACAGAGATTTTATCCTTATTCACCTTGATCATTTGAAAAGCCGAGGCCATTGGAAGTCCGTGTGCAATTTTTGCGTCCAGCTCTTATATTGAAAAGGATATCACCCATGGAACTAAAAGAAATAAAGGATAAATTAAAAACGTTTATCTGCAAGGAACTCTTAAACAATCCCACCTATCCCCTGCAGGATGAGGAACCACTGATCACCAGCGGACTGATGGATTCATTCTCCCTGGCACAGATCGGGGTCTTTACGGAAATCCAATTCAATGTCTACATACCGGATTCAGATTTGACCGTGGATGCGATGAACACCGTCAACCAAATGGCGGCGCGCATCCAGAAGGACTTGCCGGCATGAGTCTCATCGGAAAAGTCCACACACTGGTAGACGCCATCAAGTATCAAGTCGAGAATCGTCCAAACGCCCTGGCTTACACCTACCTGGCCGAGGGCGAAAAAATGGAAGCCCAATGGACCTATGCCGAACTCGACCAACATGCACGCGCCGTGGCGGCAGAATTACAAAAAGTGACAAAACCGGGCGACAGGGCAGTGCTCCTTTATCCATCAGGCGTCGAGTTCATCGCAACATTCATGGGGTGCATGTACGCGGGCGTCATTGCCGTGCCATCCATTCTTCCGCACCTCAAGCGCGCCACGCCGCGTTTAAAGGCGATCCTGGCAGACGCGGGCGCAAAGGTGGCGTGCACCACCCACGAGGTTTATGCCAGTATCGAACCTTTCATCGCCAACGAAGCGGACCTGAGCAGCCTGCATTGGATCAGAAACCAGGACATCCCCCTGGAACAAGCCAGGCAATACAAGCCATTAGCCCTGGATGAGAATGCAATTTGCTTTTTGCAGTATACATCGGGTTCGACCAGCACGCCCAAGGGAGTGATGATCTCCCATTTCAATCTCATACGAACGATCGAGGATGTTGTCATCGGATTTAATCAAGATGAACAAGACGTTGTCATCAGCTGGCTGCCCATTTTTCACGATATGGGGTTAATTGTGGGGATCCTTGCACCGCTCTTTGCCGGATGCCCGTGTTACTTCATGGCACCCGTATCCTTCCTGGAGAGGCCCGCACGCTGGCTGGAGGCCATTACCAAATACGGCGGCACCATCACGGTGGCGCCCAACTTCGCTTATGGCTTATGCGTGCGAAAGATCTCCGAAGAAGAAAAGAGCAAACTCGACCTGCACACGCTGCGAGTGGCAGTGGATGCCGCAGAGCCCATACGCATCGAGACGGTGGAACAATTCATAGAGACGTTCAGGGAGCGCAACTTTAATTACAAGGCATTGATCCCGGCATACGGATTAGCCGAAGCGACGGTCAAGGTGTGCATGAAGGAACTAGACAAAGACCCGACCATCCTCACGTTAAACGCGAGCGACCTGGAGAAACACAAGATCTCCTTTGCAACTGGAAGCGAACAGAACCAATACAAGATCATCGGGTGCGGAGTGAGCCACATCGGCGCCGACATTCGAATCGTGAATCCGGGTACAAAGAAGGCCTGCGCAAAGGATGAAGTCGGCGAGATATGGATCAAGAGCGAAAGCGTCGCGCAAGGCTACTGGAACCAGCCCAAGGCAAGCCAGGATATCTTCCAGGCTTATATCGCGAATACCCAGGAGGGGCCGTTCATGCGCACCGGCGACCTGGGGTTCATTTACGACGGTGAACTGTACATCGGCGGGCGCATCAAGGATATGATCATCATCCAGGGCCGCAACTTTTATCCCCAGGATATCGAACTCACGGTGGAGAAAAGTCATGCGGCCCTGCGGCCGAGCTGCTGCGCGGCGTTCGCGGTGACGCTGGAAGGCGTGGAACGCCTGGCCGTAGTGCAGGAAATCCGCCGCGAATATCGCAACGCTGAAAAATTCGACGATATTCTAAACGCGATCCGATCCGCCATCGCCAAGGATCACGGATTGCGGGCCTATGCGGTGGTCTTGATCCGGCCGGGGAGCATCCAAAAAACGACCAGCGGAAAAATCCAGCGCCATGCGAGCCGAGAGGCGTTCATGAACGGCGAGCTGGAGGTGGTCGCGGAGTGGCACGCACCGATCGCCGCACCCGATCAACACCAAACGGGTTAAGCAAGTGAGAAGAAGAACGGCTGACAAATTGAAGAAGAACGACTAAAGTCGTTACTACACAACCAAATGAAATGAATCCGGCACGACAAAATATGATCCTGACATTTCCATACTCCCATGACCGAAAATAAAACACCCCGTTTAAAAGCAATCTTCATCTCCCCCTCCGAGCCGAGGCTCAGGGCGGGATGGAGACTGCTGATTCAATCCCTCCTATTCATCGTATTTTTGATCCTGTTCGGCGCGCCGATCGGGATGCTCGCTTACACGATTCAAGGCGACGCCTCCGGCACCATGTTCTTCGTCGCGAGCCTGGTCGCTGAGCTGATCGCCGTGACGCTTTCGGTTTATATCACCCGAAAGTACCTTGATAAACGTTCCTTCGCCAGCCTGGGATTCAAATGGGAACCGTCCATAGTCCTGCGCGATATTTTGGCGGGCATCCTGATCACATTCGTGATGATGGGCCTGATATTCACGGCAATGAAAGCCCTCGGTTGGCTCCAGTTCCAGTCGTTCGCATGGAACACCGATCCGATCCCGGTGGTAGGAGGACAAACCCTCTTGTTCTTTGCGATCTTTATCCTGGTGGGATTCAGTGAGGAACTGCTCTCACGCGGTTACCAACTGCAAACGATCACGAGCGGTTTGAATTTGTTCTGGGGGCTGGCAATCTCGTCCGCCATCTTCGGGGGGCTGCATCTCAGCAACCCGAATGCCACCTGGGTCAGCGCGGTGGGGATCTTCTGCGCGGGACTCTTCCTGGCATACGGATATGTGCGCACCGGACAACTCTGGCTCTCGATAGGCCTGCACCTCGGCTGGAATTTCTTCGAGGGCATCGTGTTCGGATTCCCGGTCAGCGGGCTGGCGACCTATCCATTAATCCATATCAGCGTATCGGGGCCGGAAGCGTGGACAGGCGGCGCGTTCGGACCCGAAGCGGGCTTGGTCGTCCTGCCGGCGCTGGCGCTGGGCGCGATCCTGATCCACCTTTATACGCACGCACGGGTTAAGTGAGAATGCAAAGGGAATAGGGAATGGTAAATAGTGAATAGTGAACAGTGAATAGTGAATGGTGAACAGTGAACAGTGAATGGTGAATAGTGAATGGTGAATGGTGAGAGGAAGCGAGCGCAAAGGTTTCTTTTTTTCCTGGCGCACCGAACAGCGAATAAATGACAAAGTATAGGTTCACGATGAACTTTGAGAAAGTCATCCCGGATATCCACGTTGTAATCTTCGATCTCGGCGGCACGCTGATCTACGACAGAGACTCGTGGCCGCCGTTCTTCCGGCGCGCGGACGAGGCCTTGATCCAGGCTTTACAGAACGCCGGATTGAAGATCGAACCCGCCAAGTTCTTTCACGGGTATCGCGGACTGCTCGATCTATACTATGACCGGCGCGGGGATTTAATTGAAAAGGAAGAAACGACCACGGCCTTATTAAGGGAACTGCTCGAAGAACAAGGCACGCCGAACATCAACAATGAACTGATCGCAACGGCGCTGCGGGCGATGTATGCCGTGACGCAAAGCAACTGGTTCCCGGAGGAAGACGCCATCCCAACGCTGGAGACATTGAAGGCGCGCGGCTTCCATCTGGGCCTGATCTCAAACGCGGCGGATGATGAGAACACGCAAACGCTAATCGACAAGGGCGGTTTCCGTCCGTATCTCGAATTCATCCTTTCTTCGGCGGCTTTCGGCAAACGCAAGCCGCACCCGGCGATCTTCCGGGCTGCATTGGACCATTTTGGAGTCAAGGCGAGCCAGGCGGTGATGGTCGGTGATTTGATGGAGACGGATATTTTCGGCGCACACCAGATAGGGATGAGCAGCATTTGGATCACGAGACGTGTCGCTAAAAAAGAATCGGGGATCAAGGTCGAGCCGGATGCGGAGGTTAAGACATTGAGGGAGATACCGGGGTTACTGGTGATTGGTGATTGGTAATTCGCAATGGCATTGGTGCATGAAAGAT
>PMLN01000232.1 GCA_003158885.1 Anaerolineae bacterium | reverse complement strand
CCGATGATTTGCTAAGATGATTAATAATCAAGCGTATCCTAGCTCAAGGCCAAGAGGTCCCGCACTATTCACCGACTGGATGAATAAGTAGCAATAAACATCTGTTTGATCAAAGTAACATTCGGTTTCAGGCATACGTTGATATTTGGTTCTCCCGTTGCTACGACCGCGGTCTGGCCGGAATGGTCTCCTTCACCTGTGACAACTTCCAAATGGAGAGGTTGAAAATCGCATAGATCAGGATAAAGCATGATCCCGGAAGCCAGCATGTCCCAGATATAGAAATCCTGTTTTCCCGTGGAATCCATCAAACCGTCATAGATATCGGCGGCAAAGTTGGCAATTCTCCCGCCCGTGCGCCACTGGCTGGTATCCTGCTTGTTGATCTTCACCTGGTTGGTGGCGTCCAAGGGAATGAGATACATCTTCAAACCCGAATCGAAGACCTCCTTGGCTGCCTGTGGATCTGAATATGGGTTCCAATCCGCGTACGTGTTGGGGGAATCGGGATAAAAATCGTGGACATTCCCCGGTACGTAGACTGCGCCGCCCATCATATAGAGCGCGGCAATATTTCCGCGAATCTCCGGCGCTTTTCGCAGGGCAAGGGCCAGGTTGGTGAAGGGACCGCTGAAAAAGAGGGTGACCGGCTGTGGAGATTGCTTTACGACGGATATGATCAGGTCGGCATCATTCTGAACCGGATAGGTTTTATTTGGATTCGGTATCGGCCAGCCCCAAAAGTTATCGGCAGCCTGACGAACCCCTTCCGGAAAAGTATTAGAGCCGGAAAGTGGACCATCAATACCAACCCCCAGCGGGATTTTAGGAAACCCAAAGTTATCCAGCATCCGGCCGATATGCTGAATGTAAGGAGCGGGGTGTGCTTCGCCGTATGTGATGCCGGCTGCCTTCACATCCACAGAAGGTTGAGTGAGTAAGAATAGCAGGGCAGAGGTCCCATCCGGACTGCCATCATCATCGTCGAACAAAGGTATCCTCGCAGCCATTTCATGAGTGGCGGCGCTATCGAGGTGAACCAGTTTCCCAAGGGTTTCACCGTAGGCTCCCTGGCTGGTATATTGCAGGCTGCCATCCGGCAATAATTGAAGAAAATCCCGTCCTTCACCGCTGCAGGAGGCTGTTTTGTCCCCGGCTTGGAATTCATATCTCCCACCGGTCTCGCCAACCAGGCTGAATGTTCCCGCACAGACCTGACTCAGATCATATATCCCGCAGGTTTCTCCGACCTGACAGGATTTTTTGAGGATGATGGTTATTTGCATTTCGGTGGTGCCGTTCTTTGAACTGCCAGCCCATATCCCGGAAAGGGGAAAAGCGGTGGGCAGTGTTTGAGTCTGGGTTGGCGCTTGTGTAGCGACAACCGGTTGCGGAGCGGGCGTGGGAGGTTCGGCGGATGAGCGACATCCGGTTAGAAAGGAAACCAGTATGAGACAAGCGAAAGATAAGGCGATGCTCAGGCTTTTGCGAAGTGGTCGTGTATAAAACATCAGATTCTCCTGGAATGAATTGGAAAAACGGAAGAATGCACTACCGCATTCCACGTTTGAACATACGTTCACGGATGCTACCCACATCCAGTATATAACAATAATCTTGCCCTTACAAATGCACTAATCTTCTTTCAACTTACGCGCTGCATGTTCGTATACACGTTGAAGCGATTGCGGCGCGCATAACCGATCAGGGTGATGCCGTAATGTTCCGCCATCTCGATGGAGAGCGAACTTGGCGAGGTGCGTGAGATCACGATCGGCGCTCCCAGGCGCGCGGCCTTCTGCAGCATCTCGGAACTGATGCGCCCGGTCGAGATCAGGATGCGCGTTTCCGGCCATATATCCTTCATCAAACACAAGCCGGAAATTTTATCAAGTGTATTGTGGCGGCCAATATCTTCTGCTGAAAGCAAAACTCTTTCTCCATCGCTCAAAGCCGAAGTGTGGACACCTCCGGTCTCACGATAAAGTTTCTGTGATTCAAATAGCATCTCCACCAGATTGCCAATCGCCTCTGGCTGGAATTTGGGCCGGTCACCGTTAAACGAAACATTTGGGCGCGCCAGCAAGTCTACAGCCGTGACGCCGCCCGTGCAACCCGAGGTCCTGCGCCAGGATTTGGGCTGTTCCGCCTCATGCTTGAGCCATACATCCACGTTATCGCCGTGCTCGCAGACGCGCACCTCCGCCACCTCGTTCCACTGCGCGATAATGCCCTCATTAAATAGAAAGCCGACTGCCATGGCTTCCAGCTCAACCGGTGTGCACATAAATGTCAGCCAGACTGCGCCGTTGACGGTCAACGAGACCGGCGCTTCGACGATGGTCTCGGCGTCGTGAGATTCCCATTTCTGAAATTCAAATCGTTCGTAGTGAATGGATTTTTGTGGGGTGATCATAGGCTTCACCTATAAGTTTATTTGACCGGCAAATTGGTTTTATGTGCCGACTTGCGATGCGCGGCATAAAATCGTTTGGGATCGGATTGGAACGCGCCGAGGCAGGATTCGGTGCAAAAGTAAATCGTGCGCCCGCGGTATTCAGCCCGTGGAAAATACTGCGGATCGGTATGATGGAAGATCCGCCCGCAGAGGGTCACAAAATGCGGTGAGCGAATCTGAATGAGTTTTGGCTTATCCATGTTTTATTAATTGTACTTCCATATTTCTCAGGAATGTCATTGCGAGCCCGGAGGGCGAAGCAATCTCCTCTTGGATGGGTGGGATTACTTCATAGTGGAATTTCTCGCCCGGAAAGTATATTAATTTGACGCCAGCCGCCCGACAATTTTTACGCAGTGATGGAGAAAGACTTCTTCTTTATGCGGTGCATCGGGGAATTCCGAGGTTAAATCCTGGCCGGGGAAGTGCAGCAACTCGTGCAGATCGGATCGCCACTTGGGACAATCCGTCACATCATAGACAATACCGTTGTAGGCAATATATTTGCGTGTGCCGCGTTCGCCGTTGTTGCGGCAAAGTTCTTGTTCAGTGAAGAGAGCATCAGGAATGTTCACGGGATGATTATATGAGGTGTTGCGAATCAGTTAAGAAAAATCTCCTGATGGGTGTCAGGAGATTTGAGCGCCTAACGGTTTACGTAAGCCCTGTGTGTTCTTCACAGGGTAGTGGCAGGTGGGCGGGTGTGGACAATGCTTGACAGCAGAGAAAAATTCGAAGCCCCGCTTCGCGGAAATGCTTGCCGTAGGTGCCGCAGATTGGGCGAGTGAGCTTCAGGCGAACATCGCCCAGCCCAAGGCATGAGCACTGGGCAATCCCACGCGTCCAGTGCGCGCTTTGTTAGGCGTTTTATGGAATTAATTGAGTTCGGTCAGTATTTCTTCAACAGTGCGTTTTGCCATAGTGACAAATTCTGGGTTTGTTTGGGGATAATATGGAATGATCATCAATGCTTGGTGTAATGCATAACCACGCGCTCGATTCCAAGTATCATCATCCACGCCCAATGCCTGTCGGAATATCTCGCGTCCGACTTTGGTGAAGACGCTCCATGCGGGAACCACATCGGCAGCGGGATCGCCGATACCGACTCCGCCAAAGTCAATGACAGCGCAGAGACGACCATCCTGAACAAGCAAATTAGACTTCAGTAAGTCTCCATGTATCCAGACAGGTTTTTCATCCCACGGAGGTGTTTCAAGTGAACGTTTCCACGCCATTGACGCCATTTCGGTGTCTATCACACCCTGAGCAGATTCAATTGCGGAACGCGTTTCCGTGTCAAGTTCAATTAGTGGTCGCCGGCCACCGCGAGGTGCTCCTAGCCCATTTATACTTCGTAACGGCATTGGTGCATGAAAGATTGA
>PMLN01000382.1 GCA_003158885.1 Anaerolineae bacterium | reverse complement strand
CGCGCCTGCGGAACTCGGCATGGTGTTTGATCCATCCGCCAGCGCACAGTCCGCCTATCATCTGGGAAGAAGCGGAGATATATTTGCGGCACTGGATGGTCAGCTTCGCTCGCTCGAGTTTGGTGAAGAGGTGGCGCCCGTGATCGTATTCGATCAACGGGTGGCCAATCAATATTTGCAAATCCTTGCGAAGAAGATCGATCAGCCCGCGCTCGAAGCCAGTCTGCACCTCGAAGGCACGAATGTGGTTGCCCAACCCGGACAGGTTGGAAGAACCTTGAACGTTGATGCCACGCTAACCTATCTTGGCGCGCGTTTACAGACTTTCAGCGATGGTGAAGTTCCCTTGGTCATTCAGGAGACCCAGCCTTCGTTGGTGGATGTTTCTTCGCAAGCCGATGCCGCCCGCCGCATTTTAAGCCAGTCCCTGCAACTGGTGATACCCAATGCAGCGCCGGGCGATCCCGGCCCATGGGTTTATAGCCCGCAAATCGTTGCCAACATGCTGGGGGTTATACGGGTTCAAAACCGGGATAAGGCTGACCTGCAAATTGTGTTGAATCCGGACTCGGTTCGTCAGATGCTGGCAAACATTGCATCCCAGGCGGATCGTCAGGCGGCGAACGCGCAATTCCATTTCGATCCAACCACGAAACAATTGGTGCTAAAAGCTTCCTCGGTAACAGGCCGGAGCATCGATATCGATGCCAGCGTTCAAGCGATCAACGCGGCAGTGGTGCGCGGCGATCATACGATTCCGATTGTCCTCAAGGAAACCCAACCCGCCGTGGCTGATAATGTCACTGCTCAGCAGTTGGGGATTACTCAATTAATCCAACAACAAACCTCCTATTTTTATGGCTCGCCCACCGAGCGGATTCAAAATATTCAAACCGCAGCGGCGCGCTTCAATGATGTTCTGGTTGCGCCAGGTGAAACCTTCTCGATGGGGCAGGCTCTCGGCGATGTCAGTTTGAATAATGGCTATACCGAAGCCCTCATTATTTATGGCAACCATACGATCACGGGTGTGGGTGGAGGCGTATGCCAGGTAAGCACCACGTTGTTCCGCACCGTGTTATATGCGGGCTTTCCGGTGGTGGAGCGCATCCCCCATGCCTATCGCGTCCATTATTATGAAGAAACCTCCAGCGGTTCCGATGATCCTTCATTGGCGGGCATGGATGCAACCGTATATTTTCCATTGGTAGATTTCAAGTTTAAAAACGACTCGCAATATTGGATTTTGATGGAGACGAATGTGGATGTCGGTTCGCGTTCGCTGACGTGGCAATTCTATTCAACACCCGATGGGCGCAGTGTCAAGATCAACACCACAGGCCCACAGAATATCGTCCCCGCGCCTCCCACTTCCTTTGTAAAAAACCCTGATTTGACCGAGAAGATGAAACAAACGGATTTTGCCGCCAATGGCGCAGATGTAGATGTGACGCGGACTGTGATGAAAGACGGCGCGGTTTATTTTCAGGATTTCCCAACACATTATGAGCCGTGGCAGGCGGTTTGTGAATACTTGCCTAGCGTTCAAGACCCTGCCAGTGAGGCGAAGCATGAGGGCAAGTGTCAGCCGCNNNGCATGGTACAATAGCCGACTGATTGGAGAAGAAATGGTCAGCCAAGAATTGCTTGAAATTTTGCGTTGTCCCAATTGCGTGCGCGAGAAGGACGGGTTGCTCAAGTTGTACAAGGATGCCTGGTTGATTTGCCAGGATTGCGGGCGCAAATATCCGATTGTGGATGATATTCCTGTCATGTTGATTGATGAAGGCGAAAAGTGGATGAAGACGGCGGAGGCTCAATTGCCGGTGCCGCCGCCCGCCAAATAACGAGGTTGCGTGCCATCGCTTGATCCTTTATTGAAAGACTTGGTCAGCGGAGATGAAACCCGCGCGGAGAATGCCGCCATCCAGCTTGGGCAAATGGGCGGCTCTGTGTTACCTGCGCTTGGCGCGCTGCTGAAATCGTCCGATCCGGACCATCGCTGGTGGGCCGTAAGGACTTTGGCGCAAATGTCCGATGTTAATTGTGACTATTTTATCGAAGCGCTGAAGGATGTTTCCGCCGAAGTGCGTCAGGCTGCCGCGCTGGCCCTTGCCGCGCATCCGTTCGGGCAGGCTGCGCCGGTTCTCGTCCAGGCGCTGAGCGATGAGGATGCCATGCTCCAAACGTTGGCCGCCAATGCCTTGTCTGCAATTGGCCGGCCGGTGGTTCCCATTTTGCTGGACGCGTTTCCAGGATCACCTCTATCGGTTAAAATCCACATCATGCGCGTGCTGGCTGAACTGCGGGATCCGCGTGCCATCCCTGTCATGATGGAAGCCATGCAGGCTGGCTCCGCAATTTTGCAGCGCTGGTGTGAGATCGGTCTTCAACAGTTGGGCCTCGATATGGTATATCTGAAAATGGTATCTTCTCAATAATCGGTGGNNGCCGCCGTATCGAAACCACCATCACCAACAGCAATTCCCCTAAAATATTGAGATGGTACTGAAAACGAGTTGAAAATGAATGGATTTGTTAACTTCTTCAAAAGCCTAAAGTTTCCAAAGTTTGCGCGTCCCTCTGTGGGCCGGATCATCTTCTGGGTGATTGCGTTGCTGGCTGCGGTGGGATTCTTCATCTTTATGCGCGGTTTTATTACCTGCTGGGAGTTAACCAGTTTGGATGGAGCGCCGCCTGAAAGTTGCAATTCCAGCGCCAGCGTTTTGCCTTCCCTTGTTTTGAACGCCAAAGGTACGCCGATCAAATCTGCGATTCCAACCAGCGGTGTTCAGGCGCCTGCGGTTCAGGCTCCGGCTTGGGATGGCGGCAGTCGCGTCAATATTGTTTTCTTTGGTCTGCGCGGTGGGCAGATCAGCGGCGAGGATTGTCCTCTTTGCACGGATACCATCATTTTGTTCAGCATCGATCCGGTTACAAAAACGGCGGGCATGATTTCGATCCCGCGCGACTTGTGGGTGAACATTCCAGGGTTTGGATTCAGCCGCATTAACACGGCTTGGACGGATGGAGAAGCTTCCAAGCTTCCGGGCGGCGGACCCGGACTCGCCATGAAGACGGTTTCGCAATTGATGGGCGTGCCGATCCAATACTATGCCCAGGTGGACTTTAATACGTTTGTTTCGTTTATAGATACAATCGGCGGTATTGATCTTCGCCCTTATGAGACTCTTCGTCTTGACCCGAATGGATTAGGCCTGTCCACCAATCCAAAAGACAAATTTATACTCACCAAAGGCGGGATGCGCCATTTGAATGGCGAGCTTGCTCTTGCTTATGCGCGTTGTCGTGACCAGGATCAATGCGGGGCCACCGGCGGTGATTTGGATCGTTCGAAGCGTCAACAGCAGGTAATTTTGGCGATCCGGAACAAGGTTTTAAATCCCGCCAATTTTCCAACCCTGATTGCTCAAGCCCCCACGTTCTATAATACCTTCGGTGCCGGCGTCCGCACCAACATGTCTTTGGATGATGGCATAAAACTGGCTTATTTAATGAAGGATATTCCTTTCAAAAGTATCAAGAGCGTCGTATTTGGCAACAACGATTTGGTCAGCGCCAATACGGTGCTGGCCGGCGCGGCTGCCTCCGTTTACAAACCCATACCTGACAAGCTTCGTATTTTGCGGGATGAAATCTTCACAACCGGCGGCCCGGTCAGCCCCATGGCACAGGGCGATCCCATTGCGCTGATGCAGGCGGATAATACGCGCCTCGGCGTTATAAACGGGACATACACCACGAACCTTGACCAACGGACTGCTAATTATTTTCATTCGCTGGGTTTGAGTGTTGCAGGAACTGGGCGCGCCGGCCTCTATAGCCAGACGACCGTTTATATGTGTTCCCCAAAACTTTATACATTTCGTTACCTGGTGGCTCGCGCAGTAATCACCACCGGCAGCCAGATTTCTTTTAATACCAGCCAATGTCAGGCCTACCCGGGCATAGATGTCATCGTGATTCTGGGAAGCGATTGGATACCGAAACTTCCTGCCGGGTTTTAATTCAAGATTATCCCTTATAGCTGGCGATCCAATGACCGCCAGTTTTTTTATCTCCGGCTCACTTTCCTTCTTTTTCCCCACTCCCCTTTCAGGGCAATCGCATCTAAATTG
>PMLN01000223.1:15421-20779 GCA_003158885.1 Anaerolineae bacterium | reverse complement strand
CGCGCTCAGCATGTGTTTGATCAGTTCCAGGCTGGCGGGCGAGACATCCCCCAGGAACTTCAGCGTCAAATGAACGTTGTGGGGCGGTACCCATCGGATTAATCCCTCGCCCAGCGTTTTACGCAGGCTGGCCGTGGATTCGTGGATTGTATCTTGAACTGTGGATGGAATTTCCACCGCGATGAAGGCGCGCAGGAGACCCATGCCGGTTTATGAATCCTTCAAAGCGCGTTCGACCGCGCTCTTCAAGTCTGCGAAACCGACCGGCTTGGTGAGATAAATGGAAGCCCCCGCATCCAATCCGTCGCGTACGTCCGACGGCATGCTTTTGGCCGAAACCACCACCACCGGGATTTTTGCCAGGTCCGCTTCACGCTGCATGAAATGCAATATCTCGAGGCCTGAAATATCGGGCATCATGATATCCAGAATGATGACGTCCGGTTTTTGCTCGGTGATCATCCTCATGGCGAGTGCGCTCGCAGATGCCTTGAGCACCCGGTATCCGCTCACGCGCATCATCTCCGCAAAAAGTTCTGCGGCGTCTGGTTCATCTTCCACGATCATCACGGTCTTTGGGTTGGCAGCCATGCTGGTTCTGCATCAAAAATAGCATAAGATAACCGAAATAGCAAGGGGCTGATGTAAGGAGTTTTTACCTCCGGCTGTCTGTGATATATTGATAATCGGAGAAACCATGAATCAATTGGAAGCTTTTCGTATGGAGAAGGATGATTTTTTCGGGCATGATCATCAAAGCCCGCTGACCCGCGACCAGAAAAAGGAATTTAAAGGTTTGGATTATTTCCCCGAAAATCCCAACTTGCGGCTTGAGATCAAGGTTGAGGAGTTTCCTGACAAGCAGCGCATCGAAATGCGGACTTCGACCGGCGATACCCAGGTTTATTCCCGCCACAGCCGTTTCCGCTTTAGTGCCGATGGCCGGGATTCCGAATTGACCATTTACGAAGGCCCCAACGGATTCTTTTTGCCTTTTGTGGATTCGCTCGCCGGTCAGGAAACCTATCCGGCCGGCCGCTACCTTGAACCCGAACCGTTACCGGGCGGACGCTTCCTGATTGATTTCAATATGGCCTACAATCCCTATTGTGCTTACAATGCGAATTGGTCTTGTCCGTTGACACCCGCTGAGAACCGGCTCAAAGTCCCCATCCGCGCCGGGGAAAAGATATTTCATAAGGAACAATAAGATCTTGGCTCATGTGTAAACGTTGTGCGTTCCGAAAACTCGACGCAAGGATGTACCTGCCATGCCCGTAGGATGCATTCTCTGACGATGTTCGGAAAAGTGCACATTCTTTACAGATGAGCCAAGATCTTTTTATTGACATCTCGCAAAAATCTATAAACGTAGGGGCGCAAGGCTTGCGCCTCTTTCATGAGCTGAGGCAGGGATTTACTCTGCTGAACCTTCCAACCCTCAACCTTTTCGACTTTTTAGACCTTTTAGACTTTTTTCGACCTTCCAACTTTCTAACCTTATAACTTTTTCTCGCTTGATTTCTCGATCACTTTCAACAGCGCTTTGTATTCATCAAAGCAATCTGAACACATATCCAGGTGTTCGCGCAGCAGAGGCATCAACCGGCTGGTATCCTTGCCGTCCACTTCTTTTTCCACGTATTCGTCCAACTGCGTGAATACTTCCTCGCAGGTTACGTCCTCCGTGCGAACTTTTTCGAGGACGCGTAAAAAGCCTTCAACAACTTCATCGGATAAGGGTTCTTTCCGTTTGAAATTGTCCCGAATGCTTTGGATAAAGTTCCTCGCGCTCATGGCTTGCCCTTTCTCATATAAAAATCTGACGTTTAAGTGAATCCATATCTTACTCTCGGAGTCCGACGTTCGGAGTCCGAAGTCTCCAGACTTCGGACGGCAGGACCTGGCCTTGATACTTATTCATTACTTTTGTTCAAACGCCGCCAGCACTTCCTGCGGTGTCAGTCCTTCTGTGGCCAGCCGCCGCTTGAGTCGCAGTCGCGCATCATGCAGGAGTTTGTACAGCGCGTTGCGGTTGGTCTTCATGCGTTTGGCGGCTTCCTCTAGTGGGATATCTTGAATTCCCAATAGGGTCAGGGCTTCGCGCTGTTTGGGCGTTAATTCCTGCTCCAGGATGCGCCGCACGCGTGTCAGCATATCGGCGCGTTCAGCCGACGCCTCGGGCGTGGGATGGTGGTCTGCCACCAGGCTCGATGGCGCTGGTGATTCTTCGTCGTCCATTAATTCGTCCAGCGAGGAATCCTGCCAGCGTTTGCGTCTCAGTTCGGTCAGCGCAATCCGCACCGCGATCTTGTGCACCCAGGTGGTGAACATACTGCGCCCCTCGAAGCTGTCGAGTTGGTCGAGCACCCGTAACAGCGTCTCCTGCGTTACTTCCTCCACCAGGGGCGTGAACAGCGGATTGTCCGGCGAGAGCCAGCGTGAGAGTGCATACGGAAGCCCGTGCTGGATGATAGCGCGCAGGTCGTCCAGCGCGGCTTCGCGCGCCGCTCCCTCCGAGCGGAGGTCAGAGTACCAAGCTTCATTGCTTCGTGTCGTTGCCATTTCGACGGAAATTATATCAAGAAGCGCCTCTAAACACAAAAATGACATTTCTCGTTTTGGGAACCTTCTAACCTTCCAACCTTTAAACTTTTCAACCTTTGAACCCTCCTGACTTTCTTTCTGACTTTCTTTATTGAACGACATCGCATATAATCCCTCTGCTTTCGTAAGATTTATCAATTAAGGAGAATGTAGGAATGCAATCTAGAAATCACTCTTTCGCAATTGCTGTGAGCCTGCTGATTTTCAGTCTGATACTCAGTGCTTGCGGTGCGCCCACTGCCCAGCCGACACTGGATGTGAATGCCGTCTATACGGCCGCCGCGCAGACCATGCAGGCCCAGGCCACTCCCACGGTTGCTGTGGGAGGCATTACGAATGTCTCGGTTCGGATCGTTCCTGAAGGGGCTTCAGGTGCGCCTTGCTCTGGGACATCCACCTATACAGTTTTCATGGATATCACCTCCAATGGGCCCACTTCGGCGGCGTACGATGTTTATCTCACCGATTCCAGTGGGCAGATTGCAGATGGAAGCTTCGATGGCTTTGCTTCCCCGGAAGTCAAGGATTCGTTGAAGTTCACCGCCGCCAGTACCCAAACCGTCCAATTACGCGTGGTAGGTCCCTATGGCTATCCGGATGGCATCACGGTTAGGGGCAAGGTGAACGGGAATGATTTTAACTCGGTCAAGATCGCTTGCGGTTCAGCCGCTCCACAGCCGACCCTGACGCCCACCATCCAGCCCGTTGCCGCGCAGACCTGCCTCGCCGCGGAATTTATCTCGGATGTGACCATCCCGGATGGCACTGTTCTCAATCCAAACCAGGCCTTCACCAAAACCTGGGAGTTGAAAAACGCCGGCACCTGCAACTGGGATAGCTCGATTGTCATGGTGGTTGAAAGTGGACCGGGTATGACCCAAAACACAACCTATCCAACCATGCCGTCTGGAAACACGGTTGTGCCCGGAGCCACGGTGGATGTTTCGATTGGCATGACCGCCCCTCCGCAGGCCGGCAGCTATCGCACCTACTGGCGCTTGCAGGATGGATCAGGCAACTTCCTTCCGGTTTTCTATAATGGTAAGGACATCACGCATTTTTATGTGGATATCAAAGTGGGTGGCAGTACTGGCGGGGGAGCGGTTTCGAGCGCTGCCGCTTCCTATTCTTGGGATCAGGCTTCTGGAACTGTTTGTACGGACGACGCCGCTTATCTTGTTACAGTGAACATTACCGCGAATGGAGCCGCGACCGTAAATTATCGGTTTGACCTTACTGACAGCAGCGGACAGGTTACGAACGGCGTTTTTGCTCAGAACGGTTCGCCGGAAATGAAAGATTCGATAACTTTCAATGCTGCCGGGACTCAACAGGTCATTTTTCAGGTAGCTGGCCCCTATGCCTATCCAAAGGATCTTGTGGTTCGGGTATATCTTAACGATTCCATCTCGACCAGTGCCGCTGTGGCTTGTCAATAAAAGAAAACCGGCAGGTCTGCCATCTGCCGGTTGGTTCGATAATGCGAGTCTGACCAGGTAAACGGTCGGTGGATTGCATGATGAATGAATTTGCCCGCTTGTTCACAGGCAGGAACGGGAGCGCTCAAACCTTGCGCTGTAATATTAATGATCCATCATCTATTTACCATTTCCCAATTACCATTCCCTATTCCTATGGATAACTCTTTTCAAAATAAGATTGCTCTTGTGACCGGCTCAGGCCGCGGCATCGGACGCGCCATCGCCCTGCACTTCGCGGGACGCGGCGCGGATGTCATTGTCAACTTTTTCCGCAACCGTGAACCGGCTGAAGAAACAGCCCGCGCCGTCGAAAAATTGGGCCGCCGCGCCTTGCTGGTAAAAGCCGACGTGGGCGATCTCGATGATTTGAATCATTTATTTGACGAAGTCGAAAAGGAATTCGCCGCGCTGGATATCTTCGTCCATAATGCCGCCTCCGGCTACAACCGTCCCGCGCTTGAACAAAAACCCAAAGGCTGGGATTGGACCATGAACATCAATGCCCGCGCCTTATTGTTTGCTGCCCAGCGCGCCGTGCCTCTGATGGAAAAGCGCGGCGGCGGTTCCATCGTCAGCATATCCAGCGCCGGCTCGGCGCGCGTCCTCCCCGATTATGTGGTGGTCGGCGCCAGCAAGGCCGCCCTCGAATCGTTGACCCGTTACCTTGGCGTGGAATTGGCTCCGAAAAATATCGTTGTTAACGCGGTGTCGCCGGGCGTGGTTGAAACGGATGCACTTACCCATTTCGCCTCGATGGAAAGCAAAGAAAACATCCTCCAGAAATTTGTCGAATCTGTCCCTGCCGGGAGATTGGTTTCCCCGGAAGATGTGGCGGGTGTGGTGGCCTTCCTATGTTCCCCCGCCGCGCGTATGATTATTGGTCAGACCATCCATGTGGATGGGGGATATATGCTGACGATCCCCCGCTAGCGGTGCGGTGGTAGAATCAAACTATGGAAGAAAAAATTCCTGTGCCTATAGAAGTCCGACCTCTTAAGAACTATCACCTGAGCATAAAATTTTCAGATGGCGTACAGGGCGTGGTTGATCTACATGAGTTGGCAGGGAAAGGCGTCTTTGCCTTGTGGAACGACGTTCGCCAATTTGAAAAGGTCAAAATCGGTACCAGCGGCGAATTGATTTGGAACGATGACGTGGACCTGGACGGGCTTGCAATTTATCTAAAGCTTACAGGCAAAAAGCCTGAAGATCTATTGCCAAAGCTTCGCCAATTGACTCATGCCTGAGATCAGCCGCTTCTTTGGGATCA
>PMLN01000223.1:0-15318 GCA_003158885.1 Anaerolineae bacterium | reverse complement strand
TGAACCTTTGATCTAAAGGTTATGAAACACTTTTTTTCTAGCAATCCTTATCCTTTCGGGGAGTATCGTGACTATGGTGACTTTGGATGAAAAACAATTCAAAATATTACTCAAGGAAGCGCTGACCGAACTCTTTGAAGAACGGCAGGAACTATTTTCCTCTATTGTCGCAGAAGCGTTGGAAGATATCGGGCTGGCAAACGCCATCCGTGAAGGGCGCAAGAACGATTTTGTAAGCAGGAAAGAGATTGATTCGATGCTGGCGGGGTAGGAAATGCAAATTCTATTCGAGCGTAGTTTCAGCCGCGACTTGAAAAAGATAAGAAATAAGCATGTCCTGAAACAAGTAAAAGAGGTGATCGTTGAGGCAGAGGCGGCGGCTTCCTTGAGCGATCTGGCAAATTTGAAGAAATAGGAGGGTTTTGATACATACTACCGAATCAGAGCCGGGGATTATATAATACCCACGGTCACNNAATTTGTGACCGAGTGCGGTATAGAATCGGCATCGAAGTTTTGGAGGGTCAGCTCATTTTCGTCCGCGTTCTGAATCGCAAAGAAATTTATCGCCATTTCCCGTAAATCAAATCCAACGGTATTCGTATCATTTGCCCATTTGCTTCATTTGCGTTGGCTCTTTTTAAAGTTTTTATGAATGATCTGCGTTTACCTGCGTTCATCTGTGGTTAAAAACGAATTTCACTCAGAGGGTATTTGCGCCATTCGCCCATTCGCGTAATTCGCGTTGGCTTTCTACTACGGTGTCGGCGTAACTTTTGGTATGGGCGTATGTGTCGGCAGCGGGCTGAAATCCAATAGCGGGTAGTACGTTGGCGTCTGCTCCGGCCCCGGTGTTGGGATCAGCGGAATCCAGCCGCTGTAACCGAAGTAAGCCGTCAGGAACGCCGCTCGCTCATCGGGTGTCATCGGTCGCGGCCGTGCATAATCTTCCAGCATGGCGGTCAGCAATTCTGTGCTGATATACCGGTTGTCGTAAATGACATGCCGGTCAATGAATTCCCAGCGCTGGGCGGGTTGGATCGGTATTCTGGGATTGGTGGGGTCAGGCGGCTGGTTGCCCATTTGATCGTAAAAAAAGTTTCCCAGGCCGTAATGGATGAACGTGCCTTTGTAAAATTCCATTTCGAGCGGTACGTGCGACTGGCTCCCGCTGATGATGGCCGCGCCGTCCTCGGCCACTTGCCGGAAATCGTTTAATTGCCACGGCATCACTTGGGGTGAGAACCCTTCCTTATATTGGAATGTCACAATGGGCAGATAACCCTGTGCGCGCACCTGGCCGATTTCCGTTGCCAGGTCTTTATAATCGCACGGATTCGCGCCGGCTTGGTAATCTGTTGCCAGCGGCTGAGGTGGTTCACCGGCATTGCATCCAATGAACGCGATTTTGTTCCCGTGATTTTCGATCAATAGCGGCTGCCGCGCCTCATCGAGATTTGCGCCCCCGCCATAATATTGGATATTATTTTGTTTATAAAGGGCTAGCGTATATAAGAACGGCCCAACTCCATCGTCCAAAATATGGGGGCCTGTCAGCTCGACGACGTTCACGCCCACATCCATCAGCAATTGTATGTATTTCGGATCGCTGCACCGCGGCCACATTGTGTTGGGATTCGGCGGAGGACAATTCGGTGCAAACGAGGTCTTGTTGCTGACATGCACGATGTCTGCCTGGCGCAGCGTATCTCCGATATCCTGCGCCGGATAATCAATTCCCTTCACTTCCATTTGATAGGCAATGGCGTTCACCAGTGACGTTGTTCCGGTCATGATGACCGTGGTTAGTTTGGACGCATCGCGATTTGTAGGGGGCAGGCTTGCCCTGCCCCTTGCTGAACCCTGACCGCTGAAAGCTGACTGCTGACTGCTAATTAACCCAAACGTAATTTGCAGTGGATATTTGCTCGCATCGAAATCTTTGTGGATCGGCGATTGACCGTCAATGGTCAACACTTTCCATTTTGGATCGAGCGCTTCAAAGGGTACGATGCCCCACGCCGGCAGACTCTTCCACGCCTCGTCCTCCAGTTGATCGGCGGCTGCGGTCTGGACTGCGCCTTTGGCGGGCGCGCCCCAAATTGCGGTAAACGCCGCCAGTGTCGAGTCTTCCATTAACAAGGGATGGCCTGTGAATACTCCATAGTATGAACCGTTCCAAGCGCCCTTGAGATCGTCCAGCGTCACGCCGTCTGTGATCGTGGGGAAGGGCGCCACCAGCGCATACATCCAAACTGAATTGGGATTTGTATCCGTGGATTGGGTCTTCGTTACATCCAGGTGTACCGTTGCTTGCGCTGCATCGCTGACGACCGGGATTCCCAGGTTCTGCGCGGCCTGACGAAGTTCATCCGGTATCGCCGGGCTGATCCAAAGCGTGGTGGCTGTGGGTATTGAAGTGGGAGTAGCGGTGGCTGTTGCTTGTGGAGCTTGTGATGCGATGGTCGGAATAGGTCCAACCGCTTGAGGCGCGCACGCGCCGAGTAGCAGGATCAGGAGGGGAATGAGCTTTTTCACAATGCCCGATTATAGCCGCTTTGTTTCAGTGTCATTCTCCCGAAGGACACCGGGACGGTGTGAGGAGCGGAGCGACGAAGAATCTCATTTCAAGAGGCTTCGCTTTGTCCAGCGATGATATACCATTAAGTAGGCTTAAGCTCAAGGCGCGCTAACGTATATGAATTCAGTGCCTCTTCGTCAATCGTCACGCCCAGCCCCGCGCCGCGCGGCACGTCAATGGTGCTGTCCGCGTTCAGCGAAAAGCGTTCGTGGGTAATATCGCGTTTGTAATACCGATCCGAGGCGGAAATATCACCAGGCAGCACGAATCCGGGCAGCGCAGCCAGCGCCAAATTCGAAGCGCGGCCTACTCCCGTCTCCAACATACCGCCGCACCATACCGGGATGTTTTGTGCGCGGCAAAGGTCGTGGATTTCCACCCCCTGGCTCAGGCCCGCCACGCGTCCCGCCTTGATGTTGATGATCCGGCACGACTTCATCTCGATTGCATAGCGTGCGTGGCGCGGTGATACGATGCTTTCATCCAGGCAGATCGGCGTGCGCAGTTGTTCCTGTAATTTGTGATGGTCCCAGATGTCATCCTCGAACAAGGGCTGTTCGATCAATAAAAGGTTCAACTCATCCATCGGCTTTAAGGCCTGGGCGGTCTCCAGCGTATAGGCCGAGTTGGCATCCACTTGCAATCGGATGTTTGGAAATGCTTTTCGTACTGCGGTTGCATCGCCGATATCGCGTCCGGGTTTGATCTTGAGCTTCACGCGTGCATAACCGGCTTTCACGTAATCGCTCACGGTTCGCACCAGCGCTTCGGGTGACTCTTGCAGTCCCACCGATACGCCCACTTCCACTTTATCCTGCGCGCCCCCCAGCATATCCCGCAGACTTTTTTTATCCCGTTTCCCCATCAAATCCCACAGCGCCATCTCGACCCCGGCTTTGGCCAGGTGATGCCCGCGTATCCCCGAAACCCTATTCTGAAAATCCGCCGCGTCTTTGACATCCTGCCCAAGCATCAGCGGCGCAATGAAATCTTTGAGAATATGCCAGGCTGTTCCGGTCGTCTCATAGTTGTAACCCGGAGATTGGTCGGCCACGCATTCGCCGTAACCGTTCAAACCTTCTGCGTGCAGGATGATCAGGATGCACTCGCGGTCGAGTTCCCGTCCAAACGAAGTCTCGAACGGCGCGACCAGCGGCATGCGGATATGGTGCAGGATCATGGAATCGATTTTCATAAAATCAATATTCCCTTCGTGTACTTCGCGAAGCACGCAAAGCGTTGGTGTCCTATGCCCGGCATTCTCTCAGGGTTGTGTTTAATTTTTCTCTTTAGAATAGGATTCCAAATACTACAGTATTTAAGAGCTCACCTTACGCAGGTTCTCCTCCCCCAAATGCCGTGCCGCAGCGTAGGTCCGGCATTTGGGGAGGGCAGGGTAGGGCTAGGNNAGGTCTGGGTTAGGTCTCATTGATGCAAAGAATTCTACGATCATATAGCCGGTTTTCAAAATACTTACCTTTATGGGGGAGGTTGGGAGGCGGCTTCTGCGTAACATCAGTTAAGAGATCGGGCCCCAATACCAAAGCGAACCTTTCAACCTTTAAACTTTCCAACCTTCCAACTTGTCAACTTTTCAACCTTCCAACTTCATTCTGTTTTTGCTTCCCCATCCTCGCCAAGCTTCAAGCTTTTTAAAGCCTCGTCCATGCTCAGGCTTTCCTGCCTCATCCCCGGCACGGGTGTCGCGCAATAGGGACAGATATTCCACGGCAATTCCATCAGCTTGCCGCAATGCAGGCAGGCTTTTTTTAGTTTGGTATTGCAGTTCGGGCAGACCTGCCAGTCATCCTTCACCCGCCTCTCACAGCCCGGGCAGAGCGGCAAATCCTCCAGTGATTGGAGCAGCGTTTCTTCTTCCAACGTATGCTGGTATTCATCTTCCAGTGTCCGTGCCGGCCGCAGGATCAAATAAACCAGCACGCCCGGCAGGTTCAGCACCGCCACCAATAGCGCCGAAAGGATATGCACCAGTGGATCGCGGGCGCGTGCCCGTATATCCCTGTACGTCCATATCACCAGCGCGACCCATAAGGCGGCGATGAACGCTCCGCCGAATCCGGTTAGCACCAGCACAAAATTACTGAGGAATGTCGGATCGAAGTTCATGGCATCTCTTCCTCTTGAATTGTACCCTCCATTTGCAGGTTATGGCAATAAATTGCCAACCTGCTAGTATGGCCTTCTCAAATTAATGTCAGGCAAGTCTTTTGAACCGCCAAGCCCGCCAAGGGCGCAAAGAAAACCTTCTAAACTTCGCGGTTCATCTCTTTTCTTTGCGGTTCGTTCTTTGAATTTGAGGAAGTCATATACCCCGCCCTATGCCCTTCTTTAAGTTTGGATCGCCTCCATCTTTTCAACGCGAAGGGCGCGAAGTACGCCAGGCAAATAAGAAATCTTCGCGGCCTTCGCGAACTTCGCGGTTCATCTCTTTTCTTTAGTGTCTTAGCGTCTTTGTGCCTTTGTGGTGAAATCCATTCCCTATGGCAATAACTCGGGGAAAAACCCTCCCGCTGCCAGCATGACCGTCTTCCCGGTTTCGATATCGATCATCCAAATATCGGAATGCCCGATATTGTTATAGGAATACCTTGTATAAGCCAGGGTGCTTCCATCCGCTGACCAACTCAAGTCGGTGTAGGAGACATCCGGTTCGTTCAATATCGAGTGTGACTGTGTTCCATCCGGCTTCTCGAGCCACACCTGGTCGCCCTTCTTCGTGCTGTCGGATGTGGACAAATTTCGATCAATGGCGATCCAGCCTCCATCCGGTGACCAGGCCGCCGAGTAATCCGTTTGGTCTTGTGTTCCTCCCAGATCGATCTTCTGGCCGGAATTCAAAATATATCTTTTGATGTGGATGGACGCTCCGGCTTCCTGCGACACCGCCTCCCAAAACAAAATCGAATCCGATGCCGGACTCCACACCTCCGGCATCAAGCCCTGGTAACCGATGGGCAGTGAAATCTCTTTTGCATCCTGAAGATGATCTATCTGGATCGTATTGTTGGCGGGCGAGATGTAGCTCAGCCATTGTCCGTCCGCCGAAAACTTGGGCGCGGAACTGGGAAAGGCCTGGTCCTGGAACACCGCCGTGGTCTTGCCCGTCTGCATGTCAAGCCACCAGATGCTGAACTTCGACAAGGCCGAGTCCTGCGAATAATCGTATCTCTGGTAGGCGATCTTTTGCCCGTCGGGGTACCATTGCGGGTCGCCGCATTGGGATGCCGGGCAATTTAATATCTGTCGTTGTCCCGTCCCGTCAATCTGCATGGCCGAGATGGCTGAACTGCCGTCAATTTTAAAGGTTGTGTATAGGATCGTCTCTTCATCCGGCGAGATCGAATAGCCGGATATGCCCGAAGGTTCTTTCGTCAATTGCCTTGGCGTTCCTCCGCTTAATGGCAGCATGAATAATTGGTCTTCACTGCGCGGTTGGTTATCCGGCGCCAGGTAGATCAGTTTTGCGCTTCGGATATCGAAAGCAGTTGTGGGCTTTGAATTGCTGACCGTCGCGCTCTGACTCGCCGGGGAGCGGGATACCGCTGAAAAGAAGTTCAATGAATTCAATGCGCTGACCGTCAACACGATTCCCAATCCCGATACCACCACCGCGCTGACTACCGGCGCATATACGCTGAAGCGGGCTAGCAGATCGTTGCGCGTCATAAAGCGGACTCCCTGCACCATCGCGATCCCGATTCCGATCAGCACCAGCGCCAGTCCGATGCTGAACGCCAGGATCAAGGCCATGCCAAATGGGATTCGGTTGACCGCCACCGCCACCAGCAGGATGGCAATTGCATCCGGGCATGGCACCAGGCCCCCGCTAATTCCCAGCGTCAGCAGTGACTTCCATGTGATCTCATTGGCCGGCAGTGCGTGGCTGTGGGGATGTGTATGATCGTGTTCGTGCCCGTCGTCATGCGTATGCTCATGGACTTCCAGCAGGTTCGCCCCATGTTCGTGCGGTTGCTCTGCCACTTTAATAGAGGCGATGGAGAACTGTCCGGTCGGTTTCTTCGCCCTCTTCGCTGTAAAGCGGATCAGATCCTGTCTTCTTTGGATCAGTAGATTGATCCCGAATCCGATCACCAGCACGCCTGAGATGACTTCCAGCCAGGGTGCGATCAACGCCGGCAGGATGTAATGCGAGGCGGCCAGCGTGATCAGTCCCAGCAATAGAACGGAGCCGGTATGTGTTACGGTTACGATTGTGCCCAGGAAGACCGCGTCGCGTGTCCTTCCCTGCGACCCGACTAAATACGCGCCCACCAGCGCCTTTCCGTGTCCGGGTGTCAGGGCGTGCAGGCTTCCCAGCACCAGCGAGAGTAAAAATGCCCCGACCAGGAATAACGGCGAAAATTGATTCGCCTTTACCAGTCCGGTCAGTGCCGAGGTCACCATCGTTGGACTTCCAACTTGTTGTGTTGCCGGGTTTGAATTGGAAAGATTCCCCGCCATTTGCGAAACCGCATTTGTGAAGCTTGGCAGGTTGGGTGTGCCGCTGTTCCATGAAGTTAAATAGGAACTTCCCGCCTCGCTTGTGCTTGTGAAGTGGATGCTTAAATCCAGTAAGCCGTTGTTCTGCGCCGGTTGCTCGAAGGCGATGGGTGACTGGCTTGAAACCGAAAACCAGTTAAGGCTGTTTGATTCCAAATGTGAATTGTGGATTTCTAGGCTGTGTTTGCCGTTCAATCCCGTGGGCAGCTTGACCGACAGCTTCATTTCGATTGAATCTTCGCCCGTGCGCATCACATCCTCTGTCCCCGGCCAGTGGACCTCTTGTGTTTGCGCATAGCCAATATTCTGGTTATCGAAGGAAACGCTCAATCCCGAGAGCCATGCCGCGCTCCATGCCTGTGCTTCCTGCGTGCTGATCGCACCGTTCTTATCTTGGTCTGCCGCGCTCCAAATTGCATCCGCCAGCAGGGGGCCGGGCGTGATCTTCCAGTCAATTTGGATTTCGTTCGCGCCGATCGTGATCGCCTGCGTCTGCGCATACATGTCAATCGGATGCGCCCTCGCCCGCAGTGTCGGCTGCCAGAGGGTGAGCAGGATGAAGAGAAAGGCTGTCCCTCGCCAAACCCAAGGCCAGCCCTTCACAGTTTTTCTCATCGTCATGCCCATGATTTTATGCGGAACCGATTAAAAACTTCTGAGATACTAGCCGAGGCGGCCTTAATCCCTCCCCCAATACTAACCAATGTCAGTTGTTGGCTTGCTAAAGTTGAGATATTCCGGCAGGCTGACTGAGGTAAATGTAAATGGATCTTGATTCCGCTATCAATTTTTTCTATGGCCTGTTATCAAGAATTTGAAGGTATCTCGTGATGATTATTACTGGATAAAAGTGGAGGATGAAGTTAACCTATATATGAATTAAGCAACTGATGAAGTTTATCCCATGAAAACGATCCTTTCCAAAGAAATCCAGAATTTAGCCGAACGGCAGGCAACGCTCTGCAAAGTTTTCAGCAACACCCAGCGTGTTTTGATTCTCTGGTTTTTGACTGAGAAGGAAAGGAAAGTTAGCGAGATCGCTGAGGCGATTGGCGCTTCCCTGCCCAGCACATCTCAACACCTTCATCTCATGGAACTGAGCAACATTCTCGAATCTCGCCGGGAACGCCAAAACATTTACTATCGCATCGCCGATAACGAACTTCTCAAGAATTGTCTGATCTTAGCCTACAGGCCAAGAGAACAGTTGATGCAAATTGAATCACAAACTTAACAAGGAGAAATATATGACTACACCTGATTTGACAACGATTTCGGCAACCAAAATTGTGGACGCGCGCGCCATGTCCTGCCCCGGTCCCCTACTCGAAGCAAAGAAAGGGATCACTACCGTCAAGGTCGGCGAGGTGCTCGAAATCTGGTCTGGCGATGCCAATACCAAGGTGGATATGCCGCGCTGGTGCGAAAAGGTGGGGCATGAATTCCTGGGCGTTCTGCAAGGCGATGGCTACGAGCGCCTGTTCATCCGCCGTTTGAAATAGAAACCGATGAGTGTGCAGAATCAACAGCCCAAGATTTTGATCCTGGGAACGCTTTCCGGCGGCTATGCAGGCGCGGATTCGACCGGGCAAAGCCATCTCGATTACCCAGCCAACACCTACATCCTGCCGGTGATGTCGCCGGTCATGTTCCCGCCTGAATTCTATCTGCGGGCGTTCGAGCGAGGCATTGACGGCATCATCGTAATGTATAGCGGCACGGACAGTCCGTATAAAGTCGAGGCAGAGGGAACCGCCAAACTCATCAACCGCGCCTACCAAATGATGAAGGAGCGCGGCATTGACATCCGCCGTTTGCGACTGGCTGCCATCTGCACCGTGTGCGTGAAACCGTTCCTGAAGGAAGTCAACCAGATGAACGACCTACTGAAGGGCATTGGCTTCGTCAAGGATGAACTCGCGGGGCGTGCCAGCGCGATGGCAGGGAAGGAGACCGCCCATGGATAACCTGCGCATCGACGCGCTGATCATTGGCGGCGGGATTGCGGGCATGCAGTCCGCGCTGGACTTGGCCGACCAGGGCTTTCAAGTGGCACTAGTTGAGCGCGAACCCAGTATCGGTGGGCGCATGATTACGCTGAGCAAGGTCTTCCCCACACTCGATTGCTGCAGTTGCATCACTACGCCCAAGATGTCGGCAGTGGCGCATCATCCCAACATTCATCTCCTCACTTATTGCGAAGTCCAATCTGTGCGGGAGCATGGCACCGGCTTCGATATTTCTATTTTGCAAAAGCCGCGTTATGTGGATGTCTCCAAATGCACGGGTTGCCGCGACTGCGAATATGAATGTCCCATCACCGTGCCCAGCCCATTCGATAGAAATCTGGGTGCGTACCGCGCCATCCGTGTGCCGTTTTCCACTGCTGTGCCGCAGAAAGCGGTGCTTGATCCCGAATATTGTTTGTGGTGCGGAAAATGCGAACAGGTCTGTCCGGTTGAGGCAATTGACTTCACCCAACAACCTGAGACGTTCAACATCGAAGCCGCTTCCATCGTCATGGCGACTGGCTTCGACCTGACCCCTATGGAAACCAAAAAAGAATACGGCGCAGGCAAACTCCACAATGTGATTGATCCGCTCATGATGGAACGTTTCCTTGCGCCGACGGGTCCGTATGGTCGCGTTCTGCGCCCCGGCGACGGCAAGGAACCAACCTCCATTGCTTATGTTCAATGTGCGGGTTCACGCGACGAAACCCTCAATATCACGTATTGCTCGCGCGTTTGTTGCATGTACGCCATCAAGCAAGCCATGCTGATTTCAGGCGCTTTGCCGATGGCGGAGATCACCATTTATTACATGGACATCCGCACCTTCGGTAAAGGTTACGAGCAGTTCTATCAAAACGCCAAAGCGATGGGCGTGGAATTTGTGCGCGGCAAGGTGGCTTCAATCAAAGAAGACTCCGACCAGAATCCCATCGTCAAAGTGGAAATGACGGACATAGGGGAAATCGTCGAGCGGACTCACGATCTGGTGGTGCTTTCACAGGGAATCATCCCCGCTTCAAGCCCGATACTGCGCGGCGGCTCAACACAGGCTGTAAGCCTGCCTCTGGGTTCGGACGGTTTCATTTACGTTCCAGCGCCCGACTCGGCGCCATGCGTCACCGAGCGAGCGGGCATTTTCGTAACCGGCACAGCCATGGGACCGATGGACATCGTGGATAGCATCATCTCTGCCAGCGCGGCAGCGGCTGAGGCTTCGGCATATATCCGAGAAAACGGAAACAGAGTGGAAGCCCACAAGGAGGCGCTGTATGCCTGAGAATCAAGAACCGCGCATCGGCGTATACGTCTGTCATTGCGGCGGGAATATCAGCGGAGCCGTTCAGTGCGAGTTGATCGCCAAAGCATTGAAGCAACTCCCCAATGTGACCATCACACGCACGGATGAGTCGCTGTGTTCCGATGCAGGCCAATCCATGATCGAAGCAGACATCAAAGAACTGGGCGTGAACCGCGTGGTGATCGGCGCCTGCGCCCCAATGCTGCACGAACAGACATTTCGCGGGGCAGTCACGCGTGCCGGATTGAACCCGTATCTCTATCAACATATCGGTTTGCGTGAACAAGACTCGTGGGTGCACGGTCACGATAAACAAGCCGCCACCGATAAAGCCCTGCGGCTGATGTCGGCGGGTGTGGCAAAGGCGCGTTTGCTCCAGCCACTCGAGCCGATCCGACTCGGCGCAGAAAAACATGCCTTGGTGATCGGTGGAGGCGTTGCAGGTTTGCGTTCCGCACTGGACATTGCGCGACAAGGCTTGCGCGTTTCACTGGTTGAAAGGTCGCCCTTCCTGGGAGGACGAATGGCCCAACTTGAGAGCGTTTTTCCCACCGAGGAAGAGGCCCGCAAGTTGTTACATGCCCTGATCGAAAAGGTTGCCGCGCATCCCGACATCACAATCTTTACACAGGCGGAAGTGACCGGCGTTGCAGGTTACGTGGGAAATTTCAATGTGCATGTACAACAGCACACGCGCGGCGTGACGAATGAAAACGCCGAAGCGTTAATGGCTGCATGTTCCCAGGAAGTACCGGATGAATTCAATTATGGATTGACGCAGCGCAAGGTAATTTATAAACCTTATGCTGGTTGTTATCCATCCACGCCTGCTGTGGATTGGGAAAACTACAACGGTGAACCCATCTCATTGAACGGCAAGCAGGTGGTCCTTAAAGATGAACCGAAAGCGTTTGAGTTGAATGTCGGCGCGGTGGTTGTCGCCACAGGCTTTGATCCGTACACACCGCCGCAAGGCGAATACGGCTTTGGTGAGTTGCCACAGGTTGTCACCCTGCCGCACTTGATTCGCCACCTGGCTTTGACCAAAAACGGCCAACCCTTGCAGTGGAACGGCCGCGCGATTCGAGATGTAGCGTTAATCCATTGTGTGGGTAGTCGCCAAGTGGAAGGAATCCACCAACCACAGGCAGATGGACAAGTCAATAATTATTGCTCGCGGGTATGTTGCACGGCTACACTGCATATGACCGCTGAACTGCACAAGCGGTATCCGCAGCTGAATATCTTTGATCTGCACCAGGATATCCGCACCTACGGGCGCGGACACGAGGAATATTATCGCCGCACGCTGGAAGATGGCGTGCGCTTCCTGCGCTACAACGGCGAGGAACTCCCCAAAGTTTCCGCGGCACCGAAAGGGGACATTCATCCTGTGCTGGTGAAGGTCAAGGATAGGCTGACCTATGGCGAGGAGATCGAAATCCCCGTGGATTTGGTGGTTCTGGCCGTTGGCTTCATGCCGCGCGATATTCATGGGCTGGAGAAAATGCTCAAGGTCTCGCGCGGCGCTGATCGTTTCTTGCTTGAAGTCCACCCGAAATTGCGCCCGGTTGAGACGGCGGTCAACGGCATTGTGCTGGCCGGAACGGCGCAAGGTCCGATGAACATTCAGGAGAGTCTCAGCGCAGCTTCGGCTGCTGCGGCGAAAGTCGCTTCCCTGCTTGGACGCGGACACGTTGAACTGCCGCCCTTTGTCGCGTCGGTGGATGAACATAAATGCAATGGCACGGGCGCATGTGTCGAAGTCTGTTTATATGAAGGCGCGATTGCTTTGCAAACCTTTGAAGAGAACGGGGAACAAATTAAACGCGCTGTGATCACACCTGCCAACTGTGTTGGCTGTGGCGCGTGTGTCAGTGCCTGTCCCAATCAGGCCATCGATGTGCAAGGCTGGACGCTGGCGCAATACGAAGCCATGGTCGAAGCCATTGGCGCGGATATGTCCGCTTTGGCGGAGGTGGCATCATGACTGTACAAAACAAGACACTTTCGCGCGGTGAGATCCTCAAACATTTACGAACACAACATCCCCAGGCTGTGGAACGCGCACAGGCGCTTTTGAAGGAACAAAAGCACATGCAGCAGGAACTATGTGCCTTCTTCCGTGAAAAACCTCGCACCGTTCCCGAAGCGGCGCAAGCGACTGGCATCCCTGCCAGCAAGGTTCTGTGGTTCGTGGCAGCGATGAAGAAATACGGCATTGTAGTCGAAGCGGGCATGTGCGGTGATTATCCGCTCTACAAGAAGGCCGAGGAAAATTAACATGAGTGCCCGCGTGGATCCTCAATTCTTAACTGAGATAAAAAAATATGGCGCAGTGAATATCGAGGCCTGTTTCAACTGTGGCAACTGCACTGCCATTTGTCCGCTCTCCACAAACGGTGAAACCTTCCCGCGCCGCATCATCCGGTATGCCCAACTGGGATTGAAAGAGCCGCTTCTGAGCAGTAAGGAGTTATGGCTGTGCTATTACTGCGGCGAATGCACCCGAACCTGCCCGAAGCAGGCGAACCCGGGGGAGTTTATGGCCGCTGCGCGCCGTTACGCCATCGCGAGTTATGATCCTACTGGCTTGGCGAAAGCGCTTTACACGTCCCCCATTCTGAGCGCCATCTTCCTAGTGCTCCCCGCCCTGTTAATCGGCTTGGGCATCTATGCTTTCCACGGCCCCATGCCAACCAACGCCCTTAAGCTATTCGACTTTATCCCAGCAGGAATTATTCACAACTTTGGGGTGATCGGAATGATCCTGCTCGCCGTTCTGCTGTTGGCAGGGATGGTCAATATGAGCATCAAGGTGAAAGGCGAAAAAACGCCGGGCGTGCACCATGACTGGATGAGGGCGTTGTGGGAAACCCTCATCGAGGTGCTTACCCAGCAGCGCTACCAGCAGGATTGTGAAACGGAAGCAGATAAACCCGTTTGGTACCTGCAAAAGTGGTTCATCCATGCGTCCACGCTGTGGGGTTTTCTCGGATTGCTGGTTGCTACCGCTCTCGATTACGGCCTCGAAGTACTGGGGATCAAAGCCACCGGAACATGGGTACCGTTCTGGAATCCAATCCGGCTGCTTGGAACGATTGCCGGTCTGCTGCTCGTTTACGGAACCTCAATGGCGTTTGTCAGACGCATCCGCAAAAGCGATGCAACCAGCACGTATTCCACCATCTCGGATTGGGCGTTTCTAATCCTACTGTGGTTGACGGGTGTAAGCGGCTTCTTGCTTGAAATCGCGCTCTACCTGCCCCAACCCGGCATCTGGGCCTACTGGACGCTGCTGTTCCATATTTCCGCAGCAGGTGAATTGCTCATCCTCATGCCCTTCACAAAATTTGCGCACGCAATGTACCGGGCGATTGCAATTTATTTCCATGCACTGAAGCCCGTCCCTGTGGCGGAACCGGCCAAGGCTGGCGCAGATTGACAGTGCAATAACCAGAAAGAGGTGAAGAAGATAAAACACTTTGAATGACCGGTAACAGGCGGCAGAATATGCCGCTGAAATCAAAATCATGCAACAAAATAAGGAGATTAACATGGCTAAGCAAAAAATGGCGGTCGTCTGCAATGGCGACACCCCGGCAAACATCATGCCAACATTGATCTTTTCCAACTCCGGCCTGGCTCTGGACTATGATGTGCACATCTTCATTTGCCCCGCGGGCGCACGCTGGATGGTCAAAGGCGAGATGGAGAAACTTGGCACTCCCAAGGGTATGCCCAACCCCGTCAAACTCTTCAATGACATCCTTGAACTGGGCGGCGAGATCGTCTTCTGCGAGCTGGCGCTGGAGAACAAGGATATCAAGCCCGAAGACCTGCGTGATCCGCGCATCAAGATCAAGAAAGCCCCGCCGTACCTGATGGATGTCGAAGGCGCAAGCCAGACCTACGTGTTCTAAATTAAATAAAAGGCAGGATCGATTACCCTACACCCTTAAAATCAGGGTGTAGGGTAATCAGAATGCCAACTTGAAAATTTAGCAGCGGTTTACTTACTGCTTGATCAAGTGTTCCAGGCTGTATCATTCGTGAAGGAGGTATCATTGAAGACGAATTACCATCGCAGGTCCCAAGTGAAAGCACAGATCCGCGCGTTTGTCGCATTTGCCCTTATCGTTCTCTGGGCTATTTCAGCTCTTACCGGCTTTCTGCTCTATATTGCCCCAACCGGTCAGCGGTCCGGGCGATTGATCCTGCTCTTTTTAACCAAGTCAGCATGGGGAGATGTGCATTTCTGGATAAGCATAGCAGCCGGCATCATCACCATCATTCATATAATAATCGACTGGAAAACTTTGAAAGCATGCATGCGCTTCCTGGTCAGTACAGAACGCGGCGAAAAGCCAAGTGCATGATTTATCATATGGCAGAATAAAAAAACAGGCCGGACAAACATATAACTGGTGGGCTGTCCAGCCTGTTTTATAAATAGATATTCGTCATGTGCCATGCTCCGGCAATCGTATCAGATCCTCATTCTCTGGTGCATGGACAAAACTCCAGAAGGCGTCACGGGGACGATAAGAATCGCCAACTCGTTTTCTGGCCATGTAAATGGTGCGCTGTAAAGTAAGACCCTGGATGGGAATGGCTACAAGATTGCCGCGTTCCAATGGATAAGTGGCGGCCAATTCAGAGACAAAAGCTACGCCATATCCATCAGCAACCGTGCGGACTATCGCCTCTGCATTACCCAACTCCATAAAGATATTCAAATCTTCCAGGCTGATGTCATGCTTCGCCAGTTCTTCCAGGACCACGCGCCGTGTGCCGGAAGTGGGTTCGCGCATGATCATCGGTTCTTCCAAAAGCTCGGACGGCTCAAGCGATTGACGCGACGACCAGCGATGGTTGGCCGGTACAATCAACTTAATGGTATC
>PMLN01000403.1 GCA_003158885.1 Anaerolineae bacterium | reverse complement strand
ACCAGCTGAAAGTGTGGCGCCTGAAATTCCGATGGAAAATGCTGTAGCAATAACCCACGGAACTGCATAAAACTTTGCTTTTCTTAGGAGTAGCCAATTCATAATCCCAATTCCTGCTCCAAGGGGTAACCATAAGGCAATCGATGTTATAGACTGTTCTTCTGGAGATTGAGAGATTCTGACAATAATGATATCGGCTGCAATCCAACCGATCAGATTGAAGAAAAGCCACCTTACAAGGAAACCCTTCTGTGTTGTTGATGACATTTTGAAAGTGTTAATCTATCTAAGAGACTCTCAGTTAAGCGATTATAAGTCGCCTGCTATGCAAACTCAACCATCAAGCTTTGATAATTCCCTTTCGTATCGCGTACCTCACCAATTCCGACCTCGAATGCAAGTTCAACTTGTGCATGATGTTATCGCGATGTCTTTCCACCGTCTTGGGACTGATCACCAGCGACTTGCTGATCTCTTCGTTGCTTTGTCCTTCGGCCAGGTATGTTAGGATTTCGTGTTCGCGTTCTGTCAGCCCGTCCAGGTTCGACTTTTCATCCGCCGGGCGTTCCTGGCTCAGATAATCCTTCACCAATAATTTTGCCAGCGATGGATATAAATANNCCGGTCGCCGCCGCGCGGATGGCGTAAAACAATTCTTCCGGCGCGGCGCGCTTCGGCACATAACCCGATATGCCCGCTTCCAGCATCTTGAAAAAATATTCCTCATCCTCATGGATCGTCAATGCCACCACCGACATTTTCTCGAAGCGTTTCTTGATCTCGCGCGTCGCCTCGATGCCGGATTTATCCGGCAGACCGATATCCATCAGGATCACATCGGGTTTCACTTGCGCCGCGACTTCTAACGCTTCTGCCGCCGTGCCTGCCTCGCCCACGATTTCCACATCATCTTCTGAATCGAGTAGCATCTTCAATCCCGAACGCACGACCGCGTGATCATCCACCAGTAACAGACGTATGGTCATTCTGTTCCTCGTTTCTATAATGATATGGGATCAACGCCTCGACGAGCGTGCCATTTCCGGGTCTTGATTGAATGGATACCGTTCCGCCCAGCAGCCCCATGCTGAAAAAGGCCAGGCCGTAGGTGAAGTAGATGATGATGGATGAGAATTGCACGGCTTTTTATTCCTGGCTGTATTATATCTTCCGTGCAAGCCGCGTGCGCATTAGGCCTCGCGCCTGAGCTTGGTGCCGCATATCCGGCAGAACGAGTCGCCTTTATGGGCGCGTGTTCCGCATTGGTGGCAGTACACTTCGCTATCGCCTTCTGTTTCGCCGCGCGGCGAGTTCCGCCTTCTCGGTTTGTTTCCGCCGCCCCTTACCAATTGCCAGGCATAAACGATGGCGCCGCCCAGCGCCAACAGGCCCAATCCGCCGAGAAAGTAGGGTAGACCGTTTCCGAACGTGGACATGGCGCTTCCCAGTGTATTGGAACCGATGGGTTGTGAAGATTGTACGCCCGTCTTGGTCAATGTATCGGAAGTCTTGGTGTAATTGAGTTTTAAAGTGAACGGCTGGTTTGCCGTAAGGGCGCCGATATCCTTTTTCCATGAAGTGCTGCCGTCTGAATTGGTGACAAGGTTTAATTGCGGATCGGTTGTGATATGGGTCGTGTCCACCGCAGGCCAGACGACGATGCTGAAATCGTTTACTGGATAATCCCCTCCCGGCCATAGATAGTTGTACTGGCGCTCTGTGCCGGTTTTGGAGATCGGTATGTAATATACGATGTGATAGGTGGTCGCCGTGTCCACTTTCACCTGGATCGTTTGCCAGTTGCCGTTGGCGGTTGGACCGTCGTATCCGGCGAGCATCAGTTGGCCGTTGGAAAGGGATGCAACCGCCGTCAGTTTTCCGTTTTTCGGAATGTTGACGGTGATATCCGCCGGCAGGCTGGTTCCGTCCGCCAGCTTGAATTCACAAATGACCCGCATGCCGGGCTGGTCATATTCAGGCCATAATTGAACTTGCAGAGTCGAAAATTTAATAACGCCTTGTGCGTGGACCGAAAACGGCAGCGCTGCCACCCCAAAAATAAACAAAAGTATAAACCACCTGCGCATTGACACCTCCGGGTAAAACCCTGCTTATCTTACCATAAGAGAATTGCGCTTATCCCGGCTTTAAACCGGAAAGCCATCCAATTTGGCTTTCGTGGCGCGCTGTGGCTTCCCGTAAGTGCAGGTGTACTTCCTGCCAGACTCTCTCAAGTGGTGTCTCCTGCCCTCCAGAATCCACAAAAAGTCTCTCCAACTTTTTTGGCGTACTAAAAAAGAATTGAATTTCATGCATCCTGGTCTCCACGAAATTGCGTTTCATAGAGGTGGGCGTAAAGGCCGTTCTGTGAAAGCAAATCCGTATGTGTGCCGCGCTCAACGACCCGCCCCCGATCAAGAACGAGGATCTGGTCTGCCGCCAGAATGGTGCTGAGCCGGTGGGCGATCACAATGCTGGTACGTCCAGCCATCAACCGTTTGAGGGCATCCTGGATCAATGATTCAGATTCGCTATCCAAACTACTGGTTGCCTCGTCAAGCACGAGGATGCGAGGATCCTTCAGAATGACACGTGCCAGGGCGATGCGCTGTTTTTCGCCACCGCTCAAGCGATAGCCGCGTTCCCCGACAATGGTCTGGTACTGATTGGGGAGATCCATAATGAAATTGTGGATGTTGGCGGCTTTCGCAGCTTCTTCGATTTCCGCTTGGCTGGCATCCAGCCTGGCGTAGAGTAGATTGGTGCGTATAGTATCGTGGAACAGGTGGGTTTCCTGCGTCACCATGCCGATTTGGGCGATCAGCGATGGAAGACTGACTTGCTTTAGGTCATGCCCATCAATCAAGATGCGTCCGGCATCCGGGTCATACAGACGCGGAATTAAATAGGTGATGGTTGTTTTCCCGGCGCCGCTTGGGCCGACCAGGGCCGTCAACTCCCCCGGCTTAACGCTGAAACTGATGTGCTCCAAAGCCTGCTGACGGGCCTGGCTGTGCCAGTTGTTGCCTTCCGCCTTTTTGCGCTCATCGCTTTCATCCAGATCTTTTGATAACTCTTTTTCTTCCGGCTTCTGCGGGCCGGCGCCGGATAATGCCGCGGGTACATCATCTATCTGACCAAAGCGCCGCACCTCGCCCAGTAGATGGATGGGGTGTGCATCATAACGGAAGGACACATCTTCAAAAACGAGTTCGCCGTGCACTCTTGTTAATGGGGTGGGGTTTTCGATTTCTTTAATATCCAAGGGCAGGTCGACCACTTCAAAGACGCGCTCGAAGCTGACCACCGAGGTGGCAAACTGGACAGGGTCATTTGCCAAACCCTGCAGTGAGGTGTAAAGGTTGGTGAGGTAAGCTCCAAAGGCGACGATGGTACCGATCGTGAAAACATGGCGGATGACCAGAAATCCACCAATGCCGTAAACCAGGGAGGTGCCCACTGCACTGACCAGGCCAATAATCACAATGAAGGAGGCTCCCATGACAGAGCGATCCACATCAATATCACGCAAGACCGATACGCGTTGATCGAAGCGTTTGACCTCATCCCTGATCCGGCCAAACAGCTTTACCAATAGCGCACCGCCGATATTGAGAGTCTCCTGCATCGTGGCATTCATGGCCGCGTTGGCTTCCAACTGCTTGCGGGACAAATCGCGGAGCCGCCAGGCCAGGCGGCGGGAGGCCATAATGAAGAGTGGCAGGATAATGACGCTGACGACGGTCAGATGCCACTCCAAAGAGAGCATGACCAACAGGACGGCAATACTCTGAATCACATTGGTGGCAATATCAACGATGGTTGTGCTGATGGCATCCTGTGCACCGACAACATCGTTATTCAGGCGGCTGATTAATTCACCCATCTTGGTATTCGTGAAAAATTGCAGGGACATGCGCTGGAGGTGGGTATAGAGGGCCATGCGCAAATCATAGGTTACGCCCTCTCCAATCTGGGCGCTGAGTTTCCTTTGCCAGACCCGGAACAACCCACTCAGGGAAGGTATCAGTAGCAGGCCGATTGCGAGAAGGACTAGTCCTTCGAGATTGCCCGAGGGAATAATGTCATCGATCAGGTCGCGCAAGATCAAGGGGGGCAATAGCCCCAGGGCGGTTGTCCCCAAAATCAAGACGAACATTTCAAGGATCTGGATCCGATAGGGGCGGGCATAGCCGATAACACGCCTCATCAGTTCCCGGGTTAATTCCGGTTTTTCATCGGACGATTTTAGATATTCCCTCCAGCCCGTGCCGCGCATCCCCATTCCCATGCCCATTCCCATAATAGTCACCTCAACATATGCTTTGATTTGGAATTCACATCATGAAGTATTCCAATGTAGAAAGCCGGGAAAAATTGTAAACGATATGTCGAATGTTTTCTGAGTTCAGGATAAGGAAAATCCTCTCATGAAGTGGGGTTTCAGAATCTCCTGGAACCGAGTAGCAGGCCATCATTGATACTCTGAAGACAACCCCGCCAAGTATTCCTATCCTGCCCAAACAAACAGGAAACCATTCGATTGCTTTTGATTTCTTTGATGAGCAGAATCAACGTTGTGGGGGCTTTGTGGTTCCAACCAAAGTTCGCGAACGAGGGCCTGTCCTTGGCGAGCATACTGCCCTAATCATCCAGTGGGCAGGCGGAATGCTTGGTCTAATCTCAGCCATTCTCATCGTTCTTGAGAAATATTTCCAGGCAGGTTAAACCAGAAAGCCATCCAATCGGATGGCTTTCGTGGCGCGCTGTGGCTTCCCGAAGGTGCAGGTGTACTTCCTGCCTTCTTACTTGAGGAGGGATGCCACAGCGCTGGGTTTCAAACTACTTTCCCATGTTCAACCACAGTTCACAACTACAGTACATCCAAGTCGGTGTGATCGCCTTATTTTTGTGGATGCCTTATGGTTCAAACAAGTGACACGACGGCAAATCAGCGTTTATTATGGAATTTGATGGTTTTTGAAGACAGTGAAGAATAACGCCGATCATGCTGCTCCCGGTGAGGTTTATAATGAAGGCGAGTAGTTTGCTTTTTTAGGTTGTAAATTTGGCACGGATGAACCAGCCAGGACAGGAGTAGCAAGATACCCTTCTACTTCACAATGGATAAACCAGCCAGCACAGGGGCTACCTGCCGAATAGACGAAAATCAATAGGTGATTTGCCATGGGACTTTTTGGACCGCCTGATGTTGAGAAAATGAAGGCCAAGCACGATGTGAACGGTCTGGTCAAGGCAATGGGCTACAAGAATGATGTTGTCATCAGGGAGAAAGCACTCGAGGCACTATGCGAGATTGACATGGCACACGCTGTTGAGCCCCTCATCGCCGTACTCAAGGATGCTAACAGCCATGTACGCCGTGTAGCAGCGGATGCGTTGGGTGCGTAGGAATGAACAGAGTTGTTTGTATCCAAAATGACATTGTTCTTCCCCCATTTTCAGCCGTTGTTTTAAGCCCTGTGTTCTTTCAGGGTTTGCGGGCTGCAAATGGGGGAAGTTAGAAGGGGGTCTTATGCCGCGCTTGAATAGAAGTAATCCCAAAATAAAGCACCGAGCCATTGCACTCCGAAAAGAACCAACTCCTGCTGAAAGCCGGCTATGGGCGTACCTGCGAACCGATCAACTGGGAACACCCTTTCGCCGTCAACATGCCAACGCCCTGCGCCCTTTCAGGGTTGGCTCTTTTATTACAGACTTTTGCGCACCGCAGGACAAGCTCATCATTGAATTGGACGGAAGTCAGCATTTAAAGCAGGAAGAACAGGATGCCAAAGCGAACCTCCCAACCTTTAACCTTTCAGACCTCTCAAACCTTTCGACCTCTCAGACCTCTCGACCTTTCAGACCTTTTCAACCTTTGGAGGTGAAATGAACTTGCGAGTTTTGCGCCTGATCATCATTGGGCTTGTAGCGATTCTCATAAGCGCGGCGTGTGCCCCCAAAGCCACTCCGCCGCCGGTGGATAATATAGCGACGAACGTCGCCTTGGGCGTGTCTTCTGTCCTGACTCTCACTGCCGGGGCCCCCACACCCGTACCGTCTGCCACTCTGCTGCCAACCGCGACCGTCACGCCAACCAGTGTCCCTCAGCCGCCCACCGTCCGGCATCATGCGGCTTGCTGGTTTGGTCCGGGTTCCGATTACAACCTGGAAAGTAACATCACGAAAGGCGAGAAAGTGCAATTGCTCGGGGTTGGAAGTCTGCCGGGCTGGTACATCATCCGCAACCCATATTTCTTGCAGCCCTGCTGGATACAGGCTGCCGACCTCAATATTGATCCAGGCATGGATCTATCCCCATACCCGGTCATAACACCCTATCCCCTGCGGACGCCCAAACCCTAAGTCTGGAGAGAGGGTCCAATCCATCTCATCCGCGTTCAAAAAGAGTCTTCAAGAACACCACTCATTTCCCCTCCCTAAATCCGACGCTCCAAGCATAATATCATCATCCAAAATTTCCATTGTCGGATTTGGTGAGGGTCGCGTAGCACTTCCGCAAGAGGCTTGCTTCCCTCCCTAAATGCGGTTCCCTTCCGCATTTGGGGAGGGACAGAGGGTGGGGCTGAGTTAAACCCTCCTCTTTGCATCTTTATGTTCATCCATGCCAATCCGTGTCATCCGCGTTCTATTTGAAATATCTTTGCGGCCTTTGCGATTCGCCCCCTGGCTTTAAGAAATCCATCCTCCATTAACCATGATCCATGACCTATTTCCCAATTCACTATTTACCATTCTTAAGCTTTTTGAATGGTTTTGCTTGGTTTATAATGGTGGAGCAGGAAAGAAGCTATGCTAAAAAAGGAGTGGCTCAAATGAAGAAGCAAAAGCTATGGCGCAGTTGGTTCGTGATATTGATCATTGTCGTACTGGGTGTTGTGCTCAGCCTGTTCATGCCCTGGAGCGCGTTCGGCTTATCATCCCATCCGCACCCCGCCCAAAGTTATGATGAAGCGGCGCAGCGCGTTGCGGTTTTGCGCGCCGGCCAGGCATCGGATATGAACCCGGATTGTCTCACCCAATTCATGACGCATGGACAAAAAGTCCAACACGTGATCGTGATGGTTCATGGATACACTAATTGCCCGGCGCAGTTCCTGCAGCTGGGTCAGCGTTTTTATGATCTGGGTGGCATTGGTGCATAAATCGGAA
>PMLN01000260.1:7227-8096 GCA_003158885.1 Anaerolineae bacterium | reverse complement strand
CTTTCCGATTTATGCACCAATGCCCTTCACCATTATTCAATACAAGACTCGACTACTAGACCTTGTTGACCAGTTAGACTAAAATGACTGTCTATGGATATCGAAACCGCCTACAACTCCGCTCTCGATTATCTCTATTCCTTCGTAGATTATAGCCTCAAACATTCGTCCGAGCTTGCCAAAGCCGATTTCAACCTCGACCGGATGCGTGCCCTGATGGTGAAACTCGGCAGCCCCGAAGCCCAATATCCCGTCATCCATGTGGCTGGGACAAAGGGCAAAGGTTCCGTCTCCGCCCTGTGTGCTTCGGCGTTGCAGGCTCGCCCTGAGCGAAGTCGAAGGGCCGCTGGCTATAAAGTCGGCTTGTATACATCACCGCACTTATTGGATTATACCGAGCGTATTCAGGTCAACGGCGAACCGGTCTCACATGTCCAACTGGTCGAACTGGTCGAACTGGTCAGGCCAGCGGTGGCACGCATTCCGAAGTTAACTACTTTTGAAATCACCACAGCCATTGGCTTTCTTTACTTCGCTCAACAAAAAGTGGACGCGGCGGTTATCGAGGTTGGTCTCGGCGGCCGGTTGGATGCGACCAATGTGGTCATGCCAAAGGTTTCAGTGATCACTTCGTTATCATACGATCACATGGCGGTTTTAGGGAATACGCTGGCGCTGATCGCCGGTGAAAAGGCCGGTATCATCAAGCCCGGTGTGCCGGTCGTCTCTGCGCCGCAAAAGGAAGAAGCCCTGGAAGTTTTGATCCGGGTTGCCAGGGAACGCAGCGCGCCTTTTACACTGGTTGGGCGGGATATAAATTATGAACCTTTGAAACATTCGTTGGATAAACAAACTTTGAAGATTTCAAA
>PMLN01000260.1:0-7192 GCA_003158885.1 Anaerolineae bacterium | reverse complement strand
CGGCGCGATCCGCCCGTGATCTTTGACTCGGCCCATAACCAGGATTCGTTTGTGCGGCTCCGCCAGGCGCTCGACGATTATTTTCCTGACACACCGGTATATCTTATCTTCGGCGCATCGGAAGATAAGAATATCCCTGGCATGTTCGCGGAAATTCAACCGAAGGTTAGGAAAATGTTTGTCACGCGCGCCGACCATCCGCGTGCCCTCCAGCCCGAAAAAATCCAGGAATTGGCCCGTCAGGCGGGTATCCCGAACGAGGCAGCGACGCCCGTCGAAGCCGCTTTCGTGCGCGCGTTGGAATTGTCTGAAAAAGATGGTAGCATTGTGTTATCTGCCGGTTCGATGTTTGTAACGGCGGAAGTCATGCTGGCATGGAAAAAGCGGAAACAGTAAGCGCGACGATTTCCGAATCCCTAATATCGAATATCGAGTAACGAATATCAAATATCAAATATCGAATACCGAGAAACCAATGAACAACGATTGGAACGAAGACGATACCTTTAATCTGGCATTATCACAGCGCACCGAAGAACTATATCGCGTCCCCAATACCGAAGCGAATGAAGATGGTTTGATCGAAGCCGCGGTCCTGCCGTTGCGCGATCTGGTGGTTTTCCCGCGCATGGTCGCGCCGATCTTTATTGGGCGCGAATCATCCCTGGTTGCGGTGCAGGATGCCCAGGCCAAGAATCAAACTGTGATCGGGTTGGTGCAGAAAGATCCCGAAATCGAGGAACCCAAACCCTCCGACTTTTTGCCGATCGGTATTGAAATGGCGGTCGGGCGTTTGCTCTCGATGCCGGATGGTTCATCGTCGGCGTTGGTGCAGGGACGCCGCCGCGTCGAGATCGTGGAGTTCACGCACACGCGGCCGTTCATGAAAGTGCGCGCCCGCGTCATCTTCGAACCGACCACGGCCGATCGTCAAACCCAGGCTCTGATGCGCTCCGTGCTTGACCTTTTCGACCGCTGTATTCAATTGGATCGTGCCATTCCCGAGGAAGCGCATTTGTTCGCAATGAACATTGCCGAACCGGGCTGGCTGGCGGATATGATCGCCACGTCGCTTTCCTTGAACTATGAAGCCAAGCTCAGCCTGCTGACCCTGCTTGATCCGCACGGACGATTGCAAGCCGTCAACAAAATCCTGGCGCAGGAAGTGGATGTGCTCGAATTGGAGGATGAAATCCACTCGCGCGTTCAGAACGAGGTGGATAAAAGCCAGCGTGAGTTTTATTTACGCGAGCAGATGAAACAAATCCAGGATGAGTTGGGCGAAGGCGATATCTTTACGCGTGACGTAAAAGATTTAAAGGTGAGAATCGAAGCGGCCGGTTTGCCGGATGAGCCGAAGGCAGTGGCGTTAAAGGAACTCGAGCGCTTGAATCAAATGCCGCCCATGGCGCCGGAAGTGGGNNATCATCCGCACCTATGTTGATTGGATTCTGGATCTGCCGTGGACAAAATTCACACCCGACAATCTGGATGTCAAGCACGCCGCCAGGATTCTCGATCGCGATCATTATGGGCTGAAGAAAGCCAAGGAGCGTATCCTTGAATATATTGCGGTGCGTTCGCTCAAGCCCAAGAAGGATCGCCAGCCCATTTTATGCTTTGTGGGGCCGCCTGGAACCGGCAAGACCTCCCTGGGCCGCTCGATTGCCGAAGCGCTCGGGCGCAAGTTTGTACGCGTCTCGCTGGGCGGCGTCCGCGACGAAGCGGAAATTCGCGGTCACCGCCGCACCTATATCGGCGCTTTGCCGGGACGCATCCTGCAAACCATGAAGCGCGCTGGGACCGCCAATCCGCTTTTTATGCTGGATGAGATCGATAAGCTCTATTCCGACTTTCGCGGCGACCCGGCTTCGGCCATGCTCGAAGTGCTCGACCCCGAACAAAATAATTCGTTCAGCGATCATTACCTGGAGCTGCCTTTTGATCTTTCCAGGGCGATGTTCATTACTACGGCGAATTATCTCGGTTCGATTCCCGCCGCGTTGCTCGACCGCATGGAGGTGATTGAGTTTCCCGGCTATATCGAGGAGGAAAAGCTGGAGATTGCAAATCGCTATCTCATCCCGCGCCAGATCGAAGAGAACGGGATCGCCGATATTGATTTGATCTTTGAGACCACCGCACTCCAGCGCATTATTCGCGAATATACCTTTGAAGCGGGCGTTCGCAACCTGGAGCGCGAGATCGGGCGCATCAGCCGCAAAGTAGCGCGTCTCAAAGCCGAGGAGAAAAAATATCCCACCAGGATCGGCGCGGACCTCATCGAGAAATTCCTCGATCCGCCGCAATACATTCCGCCCGAAGTGGAAAAGCAGGATGAGGTGGGTGTGGTGCAATCACTGGCCTGGACTGAGAACGGCGGTGAGATCATGCCGGTTGAAGTTGCAGTCCTGGAGGGCAAAGGTGCTCTGCAAATGACCGGCCAGTTGGGTGATGTGATGCAGGAGTCGGCACAGGCGGCGCTGACCTATATCAAATCGCGCGCGGCCCTGCTGGGCGTTGAATTGGAAGTCTTCGAACGTATGGATATTCACTTGCACATGCCCGAAGGTGCCATTCCCAAAGACGGCCCATCGGCTGGGATTACCATTGCCACTGCCATGATCTCTGCGCTGACGGGCCGGCCTGTTTACTGCCAGGTTGGAATGACCGGTGAGATTACACTGCGCGGACGCATCCTGCCGATTGGCGGTGTGCGCGAAAAGGTTTTGGCGGCCTATCGCGCCGGATTGAAGGTGGTTTTGTTGCCTGAAAAGAACATCAAGGACTTGTATGAAGTTCCGAAAACCGTGCGCTCAGAGATGAAAATTATCCCCGTTACGCACATGGATCAGGTCGTTGAGCTTGCCATCGCGCCCGAGGCGGTCGTTGAACCGCCGAGACCGAGAAAACGAAAGAATGAAGAGAATTCTGAGGAACAGGAATAACATCGGAGTATTTTGGACTTGATGGATGTCGAATTCTCTTAAAGACAAAGTTGTCATCATCACCGGCGCTTCATCCGGCTTTGGCGAAGAAGCCGCGCGGCTGTTCGCGCAGGCAGGTTGCAGGGTCGTCCTGGCTGCTCGCCGCCTTGACCGCCTGCAGAAGTTGGCAGGCGAGATTCAATCCGCGGGAGGCGAGGCAATTGCCATCCCGATGGATGTGACCAGCCGCGCGGATGTGGACTTGATGGTCACCTCTGCGATCGATCTTTATGGCCGGATTGATATCCTTTTCAATAACGCTGGCTTTGGCCGTCTCGATTGGCTGGAAAACCTGGATGCGGCGCGCGATATTGAAACCCAGGTGAATGTCAATTTGCTGGGTGTGATCCAGGTAACGCGTGCCGTACTGCCTTATATGTTGAAACAGGCTCATGGACATATCATCAACATGTCTTCCGTGGCGGGCTGGATCGCAATCCCCATGTATTCAATCTATGCTGCGACTAAATTTGGCGTGCGCGGCTTCACGGATGCCCTGCGCCGCGAAGTTTCACCGTTTGGAATCAAAGTCTCAGGGATTTATCCCGGTCCTGCACACACGGAGTTCGGACAGCACACCGGCCGGTCGTCCAATGCCAAACGCAGTTTAAATGTGTTCAAAGGCTTATCCATGACTTCCGAGTATGTGGCTCGCCGCGTAGTCGAGCTGGCCAGGCATCCGCGTCGGGTTGTTATTATTCCGTGGTGGTATCGCATTGTCATTGGATTGGATCTTTTGTTTCCATATTTGGTGGATTGGTTCTTAAAACAATTCTTTGTCCGCCCGTACCACAACCTTGAAAAGAAATAGGATTTCCGTATGAACTCAACTCGCCTCGAAAAACTTCAAACCGCCCTTGCCTAGGCCGGGCTGTGATTCTTCCATGGTGATATAGCGGTTTTTATTGCGATCGAATTTCTAGCTCAATCCTTGTTCGTTGTGTTCTTTACGTGGATTTTTAAAATGCGAAACAAGACATGATTCCTTTACCGCCTCTTCCCATATTTCGAGATTGGTATATCTTTTATCAAGCTGGACAAGCCATGACTCACGGCATCTCTCCGTATAGGGTCGAGGGGTTTATCAATCCAGTTCAGGTTGCTTGGCTTTTATCTTTCACGACATGGATGCCCTTTTCCGTTTGGGTTCCAGTTATGATCTGCCTTTCGTTTATTCTGATCGTTCTGTTGGCCAAAAAACGTTCTCACTGGATTTTGCTTTCGTTTCCTTTTGTCTTCGGCCTCTCGATGGGCAGTTTGGATGCTTTCCTGTGGGTGCCGGCGAGATTGTTGGGCGGCTGGGGTTTATCCCTTCTGACTTTAAAGCCTCAATTGGGGCTTTTATTGATTCCTTTGCAACTAGTGGAATGGTGGCGGCAAAGAAACTGGCGTGAAATCATTTCGTTTTCATTTTCCTGCCTTCTTTTATGGGGCATACCAACTCTTATCCAGCCGCTTTGGATCAAAGACTGGCTCACTGCGTTACCACCTATGAGCACGCGTACAACCGTAGCTGCTAGTATTGCCGGTTTCAGTGCTTTGACTGGCTTTATCTGGTTATATATTTTGCTGTTTGTTATTGTTCTTGTGGTTCTATTGATCTCCAAGTCTCGGTCTTTTTATGTTGCGGCAATGTTTTCTCCTTCTATATGGCCAAGCGACTGGATAATATGTGCAGAATTCGCTACATGGAGATTCACCCTCCTTTCTTGGTTTTTGGTTCCGACGGGTTTGTCTCCCAACGGGGCCCAGTTTTATTGGCTGTTGGGGTTGCTGGTTTGGATGGAGCAAAACCCTGGGACAGTTCATAAGTTTTTTAAAAAACTCAAACAACTCTCTGTTTCTTTACGGCCCGATATAAGGTAGTGGAATAGATTCCAAGCGGAATCAATGATAAACCACGAATGACTGTCCATGCTGAGAAAGAAGAAAATATTCCAAATCTGCCGGCCACGAAGAAAATATTGGCGGCCACTGCTCCATACCCGGTGAAAAAAGTAAACATCAATAGCAAATCTGTTTGTTGGAAATACGGTAAAGCCAGTGCGTTTGCCATTAACAACAAACAAAACCGTTCTTGTTTGGGTAATTTAATAAATAGGGGGGCAACCCAGAGTAGAAGAGCAAACGGACCAATCCATTGCCAGAGCGAAACGCTTCCTTCGGGATAAGGGGATTGCTTACAATTGTTCTAACCAGTTGATAGGGCCATGCCGGATAAAGAAAAAGGGAAAGAACAAAAAATGCAGATGGAATGAAGAGTGTCTTCAATTTGTTTATCCAGCCCGTATCCCAAAGCAGTAATAACGCGCAAAGAGGAATCGTGCCAAGCTGAAATTTTATCAAAGCAATCGCTATCCCTATTCCAGCGATATGCCACCGTTGAATGACAAGCCCAAGGATGATCAGCGCAAATCCCCCTGCTATAATCCCTGTAATTTGCCCTTGAGAGATCATAATATGTGATGAAGTGTCCTGTATATTGAATAACCGCCAACCCTCCTAATGTGAATAAAGCAAACGCAAGCGCAAAAACCTCATCACGTCTTGGCTTGGCGCTCAGGCGCCGTTTCATTTCTGAAGGGGTGAGGGCAAATACATCTACTAGATTAAACTGTGAGTCGATTAACTTAATTAAGTCCAAAGTTTCTTCCTAAGCGTATTGGGTGTAAAATTGTTACTGTTCAGTCATGTTGATCGAAAAACGCTGGCTGTGGCAAAAAGCGAATAGGGCAACCGAACCTGTGCCAAATGTATGCTGACCTTGCGAAATGCTGCCATACTTGCCGTCCTGGAAATCATGCCTGAACAGTTACGTAAGATTATAAATGCTTGCGAGCAATTCTATTCCGGAGACAATAAATGTCAACTCGACTCGAAAAACTTCAAACCGCTCTTGCCCAGGCCGGGCTGGATGCGGTGGTCATTAACCCCGGTCCGACCCTCACCTATTTGACAGGCCTGAAATTCCACCTCATGGAGCGGCCGGTCGTGTTATTGGTGGCACAGGGCAGGGACCCGGTGATTGTTTTGCCTGAGCTTGAAATGCTCAAGGTGGATCTTTTCCCCTATAAAGTTACTGCCTTTGCCTATGGCGAAAACCCGACCGAGTGGGATGCTGTCTTTCGCCAGGCCGTGCAATCCCTGGGGCTTGACGGGAAGAAGATCGGCGTCGAGCCGCGCCAATTGCGCTTATTGGAGTTTCACCATGTTCATGCCGGTGCACCCGAAGCGGATTTTCCCGATGCTTCGGAAGCGCTGGCATCCTTGCGCTTGCGCAAGGATGAGTCCGAAATCGTGGCGATGAGGCGGGCGGTCAAGGTTGCGCAGGCTGCGCTCGAAGCGACCATCCCGTTTATAAAAATTGGGGTGACAGAAAAGGAAATCGCAACCGAGTTAACGCTTCAGATGTTGAAACATGGCTCAGAATCCGAATTGCCGTTCACACCGATCGTTTCCGGGGGACCCAATTCCGCTAATCCGCACGCTTCGCCCTCGGATCGAAAACTTCAACGCGGCGATTTATTGGTTGTGGATTGGGGCGCCAGCGTGGATGGATATATCTCCGATCTGACGCGCACCTTTGNNGGTCGCCCCGGCGTCCCGTGTGCGAATGTGGATAAGGCTGCCCGTCATGTGATCGAAGGAGCCGGTTATGGAAAATATTTCACGCATCGCACCGGTCACGGCATCGGCATGGAGGGACACGAGGAACCATATATGCGCGGCGACAACCTGCAAATGCTGGTTCCCGGAATGGCTTATACGGTGGAGCCTGGCATCTATTTGCCCGGGCGCGGCGGCGTGCGGATTGAAGACAATGTAGTGGTTACCAAAGACGGTGTGGATATATTGAGTGATATGCCCCGCGAACTGCGCGTGGTGGGGTAGTTTAGTGTATTAGTCAGGAAAAGCCTGAACATCCTTGTTTCCCTGTCATCCGGCCACCGTAGAGTAAATTTCGCAGGTCGCGATGGCAAGGATTGTTCAGTCCTTATCTGACCATTACACAAATGATGAAAAAGTGGCTAATTTCGTGGGTTTCTGAATCGTTCACCACGGAGTCCACTCATGTGCCTGCGGCCCAGTGCAGGCAGAGACCACAGAGATTTCCCCCTTTGTTTTCTCTGTGATCTCTGTGTTGAAAAAGTAATTAGCCCGCTATTTTATCCACTCCGAATGATGGTGTGCACGCAAAGGTTGTC
>PMLN01000029.1 GCA_003158885.1 Anaerolineae bacterium | reverse complement strand
ATGGCGCGTGCTGGGATGGTATTTGCTCGGCCTGGCTTTTCCCCTGGCTATTGTTCTCTACTTCAAGGAATTCCTCGCACCGCCCAGCGATGTGATGAGCGGCGGGATCGCACATTCGATCCAGCAGGCTTTGGATTGGTCGCGTCATGTATTGATATTGAAATCCGCAGGAGCAGACCTACTTTCGTTCGGCGGGTGGGGGATCGGCTTTATACCCATCCTGCTCGCCTATGCACTGATCTTCAAGCTTGCCCCATCTTCCGATCTTGGCCCTGCTTACTTTGCAATTGCTTTGATCCTCGCTTTGCAGGCCATCGGCTATTATGGCATCTATCTGATCACGCCCTATGATTTGCAATGGCACATAGATTTTTCGATTGGCCGGCTTGTCCTGCAGCTCTATATCCCGTTTCTCTTTTTATTCTTCACAATTGTAAGCGACGTGGAGACGGTATTGGCGGTAAAATAAATGAATGTCATTGCGAGGAGCGAAGCGACGTGGCAATCTCCTGTTAAACGGATAAATCTCTTAAAACCAGCGATTTCTTCGTCGTGCGAAACACCTCCCAATAAAATGTTTTTTGACTTTGATAAGGCCATAGAAATGGTTTTTCCCTTTTCCCCTTTCCCTTTTTCCCCTTTGTGTTCCTCGTGTCCTTCGTGTTTAATCTTTTCTCTTCGGAATTAGATTCCAAATGCTTCTTGCGATTGATGTTGGCAATACCAACCTGACCCTTGGCATCTTCGAAGACAAGCAGCTTGGCTCGCATTGGCGCCTCGCCACCGATCACGCGCGCATGCCCGATGAATATGGCCTGCAATTGCTTGGCTTGCTCGAGCATGTGGGCAAGACGCCGGTTGATTTGATCGGTATCAGCTTGTCATCAGTGGTTCCGCAATTGACCAGCCGCATCCTTCAAGCTTGCCGCGAATATTTAAAGCAGGAGCCGTTCGTCGTGGATACCGGCGTCAAGACCGGCATCCGCATCCGTTATGAAGATCCGAAGGCGGTTGGGGCGGATCGGATCTGCGATGCGGCCGCGGTGCTTAATCTTTACGGCGGCCCGGCTTGTATCATTGACTTTGGCACGGCCACCACGTTCAACGCCTTGACCAGGGAAGGTGAATATCTCGGCGGCGCGATCACGGTCGGTATCAACCTCGCCGCGGAGGCTCTTTTCACGCATGCCGCCAAACTCCAGCGCATTGATCTCCAGCGCCCGCCTTCGGTCATTGGGCGTAACACGGTGCACGCCATGCAATCGGGGTTGCTCTTTGGGTATGTCAGCATGGTTGAGGGCATGGTCACCCGTTTCCGCTCCGAGCTGGGCAGCGATATGAAAGTCGTTGCCACCGGTGGTCTCGCAGAACTGGTTTCAAAGGAAACCAAGGTCATTAATATCCTCGCTCCCTGGCTCACACTGGATGGTCTGCGCCTCCTGTGGGACATGAACAGAAATTAGCATTTCCTGGTAGCGCTCAAAGTATTTAAGCGCGGAGTGCGAAATCTTCGCGACGTGTGCTTGGTGCACTTCCAAGCAAGCATCCCCGAAGGGGACCGGATTTCGCCTGAAGTCAAGTTATGAAGGTTCTTTAGGACTTGCGGTGATTCTGAACAAAAGACGACGCNNCGAAAGGTTTTTTGTCACGCCGATTCCCAGAGAGCCGTCATGAACAAAGTGGCCGCTGCTGCGGATTGGGGTACAATGCGGCGTTTGCTCATATATAATACCCACGGTCACAAATCGCGCTTTCCACCTTCTGAAAGAGCGCAATTTGTGACCGAGTGCGGTATAAAGGAAAAATGAATCATCGCATATCCATCATCGTTTTATTGGCCGCGCTGCTTGCTGGCTGCAGTGGTTTGGGCTTTGACCCTTCCACACCTACCGCGACGCTAACTGCCACGCCTCCGCCTCCGACTGAAACGGCCACCGTTACCCCCACGCCCTCCATCACCCCCACCTTTACCCAGACCACCATCCCGACCCCGACATGGGTTTCGCAGGGGCCCGGCCATGTTAAAGTTCCGATCTTCATGTATCACCATATTGCGGTTTCGCCCTTTGGGAGTGATTTTTATGTTTCTCCGGATAACTTTGCTTCGGAGATGAAACTGCTCCACGATTGGGGCTATACAACCATCACCACTTCCATGCTGGTCCAGGCCATTACCCAGGGCTTTGTGCTTCCCCCGCGTCCGATCATCATCACCTTTGACGACAGTTGGGTGAGCCAATATACCAATGCTTTTCCTGTCATGCAGCAATATGGTTTCACCGGCGTGCTTTACACGGTGGTTGGATATATGAATCAACTCAGCGGTGTGGACACCGATCCCAGTTATTTGACGACCGCCCAGCTTAAAGAAATGGCCGCCGCGGGTTGGGAGATCGGCAGCCATACCGAGACTCATCAAAATGTAACTGTCATGTCGGATGATCAACTTCACTTTGAGATTATTCAATCCCGCAAGGATTTGCAACAGGAACTCGGTGTCCCAATTTTAACCTCTGCCTATCCCTTCGGCGGGGCCAACAGCGCCGTGACCGATTATGTTCATTTCGCGGGATACATTGCTGCCATGGGCGCCACCGGTTATACGGCGGATCAAGGCAAGAGCAATTTATATGAGCTTCAACGCTGCGAGATTAAAGGTTCGGATGATGCGAAAAGCTTCATTCGCTTCCTGCCCTGGCTTGGCGATCCCGCCTTCATCCCCACCGATACGCCCACGCCCACCTCAACTCCTTCACGCACTCCCATCCCAACCTGGACGATGTATCCAACCAGTACCTCCTGGAAGACCACACTCACACCCTCCA
>PMLN01000281.1 GCA_003158885.1 Anaerolineae bacterium | reverse complement strand
GGATTGAAGGATGGCAATATCGGCCTGACGGCTTCTTCGTTCACGGATGTGCCGTTCGTCGCGGCGTTCGATTGGGCGAAGGTGAGCGAGCCGTAGAGAGTATTTTGACATTTCGATTCACCAGAGACACCTGCACTTGCGCCAGGTGCAAGTGTAAACGAAGATGAACAAGGATTTCCNNCGGTTAAATCCTGGATTTTCAAAACACCTGGTTAGCCTGCTCCCCACCCGGTTTTTACCAAAGGGTAGGAGAGGCTGTATAAATTTTCTATACAGCGTTAACGTTTTTCTTGCATCCCTGGAGTATGCTATGCAAAAATACCTTAATGACATTGCGGGCGCTGATCGAGTATGGAAGCAATGCCCCTATGAAGAGGAGATTGCTTCGGGAAGAACACCCTCGCAAAAAGACAGCTTCGAGAAAAGCGCTCTCGCAATGACATAAACGACAAGGAGTGTGTGCCATGGGAAAAATTATTGGGATTGACCTGGGAACGACCAACAGCGTTGTCTCTGTGATGGAAGGCGGATCGCCGACGGTGATCTCCACCGCAGAGGGCGGACGGCTTTGTCCATCTGTGGTGGCGTTCAATAAAAACAACGAACGCCTCGTCGGTCAGACCGCCAAGCGGCAGGCCGTTGTAAATTCAGAGAACACTGTTTATTCCATCAAACGTTTTATGGGCCGTCACTACGAAGAGACCGAAGTCGAACGCAAAATGGTTTCTTATGAAGTGATCAAAGGCACGGCAGATGATGTGAAAGTGAAGATTCCGATCACGAATCGCGAGTACAGCCCGCAGGAAATCAGCGCCATGATTTTGGCGAAACTGAAATCAGATGCGGAGGCGTATCTCGGCGGACCGGTGACGCAGGCCGTCATTACCGTTCCGGCGTATTTCAATGACAGCCAACGCCAGGCAACGAAAGACGCGGGCAAAATCGCGGGCCTGGAAGTGCTGCGCATCATTAATGAGCCGACCGCCTCTGCTCTGGCCTATGGGCTTGATAAAAAGAAGAACGAAACGATCCTGGTCTTCGACCTCGGCGGAGGCACGTTCGATGTATCCGTGCTGGAAGTGGGCGAGGGCCTGATCGAAGTCAAATCCACGAACGGTGATACGCACCTCGGCGGCGACGACTGGGATCAGCGCATCGTCAATTGGGCTGCGGACGAATTCAAGAAACAACAAGGTGTTGATATTCACAATGATCGCCAGGCATTACAGCGTTTGCGCGAGGCGGCGGAGAAAGCCAAGATCGAACTCTCGTCCGTGATGGAAACCGAGATCAACCTGCCGTATATCACGGCGGATGCCTCCGGCCCGAAGCACATGCAATTGAAGCTAAGCCGCGCCAAATTCGAGCAGATGACCGAAGATTTGATCGGCCGCTGTCGCAAGCCGTTTGAGTCAGCGTTGAGTGACGCGGGCCTGAAGCCATCCGATTTGGATGAAGTTGTCCTGGTCGGAGGTTCTTCCCGCATGCCGATGGCGCAGGATTTGGTACGCACGCTGACGAACGGCAAAGAGCCGAACAAAGGCGTCAATCCTGATGAAGTGGTGGCGATCGGCGCGGCGATTCAAGGAGGCGTGCTCGGCGGCGAAGTCAAGGATATTCTGTTGCTGGATGTGACCCCGCTTTCACTCGGCGTCGAGACGATGGGCAGTGTGATGACCAAAATGATTGAACGCAACACCACCATACCCGTCCGCAAGACCGAGACGTATTCAACGGCGGCAGATAACCAGACCGCCGTGGACATCCACGTTCTGCAAGGCGAACGCCCGATGGCGGGCGACAATATGTCGCTCGGACGATTCCGATTGGACGGCATCCCGCCGGCACCGCGCGGCATCCCGCAAGTGGAAGTGACCTTCGATATTGATGCCAACGGAATCCTGCATGTAACTGCCAGAGATAAAGCTACCGGCAAAGAGCAAAAGGTGACCATCACGGCTTCGACCAACCTGAATAAAGGTGACATCGAACGGATGGTGCAGGAAGGCAAACAGCACGAGGCCGATGACAAGAAGCGCCGCGAGTTGATCGAAGCGAAGAACAACGCCGATAACATGGCTTATCAATTGGAAAAGACCCTGCGCGAGCTGGGTGATAAAGTTCCATCCAATGAGCGCTCGAACATCGAGAGCAAGATCAACGATCTCAAGCAAGCCGCGCAGACGGATGATCTCAACCGTATCAAGAAAGCGACCGATGAGGCCCAAAACGCCTTCCATGCGCTGAGCCAGCAGTTGTATGCCCAGGGCCAGCCGCAACCCGAAGGACAAGGGCAGGCCCAAGGGCAAGGCCCGCAAAGCGGAGGCCCGTCTTCATCGTCCAATGATGGCGATGTGATTGACGGTGAAGTGAAAGAGTAAGACAAAACGCAAGGCGCAAAACGCAAGGCGCAAAACGCAAACAGGCAACCATTGAAAAGTGGTTGCCTGTTTGCGTTTTAATTTGAATGAACAAAACTATTCGCGGACAGTTTCAGGCAGGAGTACAAAGTGAAACCTAGAATGGAACACAATGCAGTAATTTTCGATCAATGAAGCGTAGACCGAACAAAGAAAGCCGTATTTTTAAATCCACACCCTTCTGCGTTATGCAACATCTTATCCAAAGTGCATCGCCACACCTACGATCAGGGCGATCTGCCCAAGATGGTAGGCAACAATATTCAATAGCCGCCCATTTTTTATGGGGTTCACAAACCTGTTCCATACCAGAACGAGATCGGAGATATAAAACAGGAAGGCGCCAATACTAACCAAAGCGGTCGCGTTGGACTGCCAATTGGGAAGAGCGACCGTGCGCATGGCGAAGAACAACATCGTGCTGATGGTCAGACCATAAATGGTTACGGGCAGGACCAATCCGCCCAGCCCTTTTGACCTTAATGAAGGAATCAATCTTTGTAAAATCCGAACTGCGCTGAGGACTATCATCATGGCGAGAAAGATATCCCAGACGCCGGGAGCCGCAGCCTCAAGACTGAATCCGATAATATAAGAAATGTGGGTGAGTAGGAAGGCAAAGAGTCCCGGCAGGAACAGGCGATCCATGGAAAGCAGAAGCACATCGCCGATCAATGAAAAGAGAAGCCCAATGCCGAACCACAGCGAAGCGCCCTGAAGCCTTGTCGCTACATAAAGCCAGGCGAACAGAAAAATCATCACGGCGGGTTTGGCGAACCATTCCACCCTGATCCATTCTTTGGCTGTCGCAACCCAATCCAAGATTGCAAAACCGAACACGAACACAAGCAAAATATTTTCCATCATCCCTCCGTTCGACACCAACCACTCTCATCACAGCGATTACGCGGCGAAGTCTGGTCCTCTTCGAGGATGCTACGCGAAGACTTCGCACTCCGAACCTGTTCACTTTTTTATCTTATAGCCCAAGCGCTTCAACACATTCTCATTATTGCGCCAATTTTTTTCCACCTTCACGCGCAACTCCAAAAATATCCTATGCCCGCCCATCTCTTCGATCTGCTCGCGCGCCGCAGTGCCGATCTGCTTCAACATCTTCCCGCCCTCGCCGATCACAATGCCCTTCTGGGACTCGCGCTCGACGAACAACGTGGCGGCGATATACGTCATGCCATTCTCGCGCTCCTTGAAATCGTCCACGCGCACGGCAATGCCATGCGGCACTTCGTCGCGCAGTTTCAACAAGGCGGCCTCACGGATCAAATCCGCGGCGATCTCACGCTCGTATAAATCCGTGATCTGCTCTGCCTCGTATTCAGGCGGGCGGAGCGGCAACAGGGAGATCAATAAGGCGATCAAATCATTGACATGCTCCTGATGCAAGGCCGAGATGGCAATCGGCTTCGTTTCACGCTTGAGCAAAGCCTGATAGGTCTCGAGGCGAGTTTGTAAAGGCGGACGGCGATCATCCCCCGTTTCAAGCAAATCCATTTTGTTGGCAACCAAGACCATGGGGATGCGCGCCGATATTTTTTGAAGGAGCCCGGCAATGCGCGCTTCATCTTCGCCTGGCTCGGCGGAAACGTCCACCAGAAAGAGCACCACATCCACGCCATCCAGGGCTTCTTGCGCTTCCTGATTCAGGAATTCGCCGAGCTTATGCCGCGGCTGATGGATGCCGGGAGTATCCACAAAGATCAACTGTGCGTCCTCGCGCGTCAAAATCCCAAGCTGACGGCGGCGCGTGGTCTGCGGACGCGGCGAAACGGCCGCGATCTTTTGTCCGAGCATGGCATTGATGAGCGTGGACTTGCCCACGTTGGGCCGTCCGATGACAGCAATAAAACCTGAACGATAATCAGTCATGGTTCAACACAGAGTTCACAGAGATTGCAGAAAAAAAACATAATTACTCTTTGCTCTCCGCAGGCTCCATAGCGGGTTGTCTTGGCTGCCAGTTCGCCACCGCCAAACTGGCGACGATCAACGCACCGCCCACCAGTACCTGCCAGCTCAACTGTTCGTGGAGGAACGCCACGCCGAGGATCACGCCTCCCAGAGGAAATAAATACGTGACCATGGTGGTGCGGGTCGGGCCGATCTCATGGATCAAATAATAATTCAAAATGAACGCAAAGCCCGAGCCGAGAATCCCGAGCCACAGCAAGGCGATCCATGTGATGGGCAGATGAGGAATGACGATGGGCTTTTCCACAGTGACCGCCACCAGCCACATCACCGCCGTGGATGAAACGAGCGGGCCTGCGCCGCGTATGATCCCGGAGGCTTCNNCCGACGAAGCCCACCAGCAACCCGCTCACCTTTGGAACAGTCATTTTATCATCATGCAACAAATAATGAGCCGCCACAATGGTAAATAGAGGCACCGTGGCATCCAAAATAGCCGCCACACCTGAATCAATTGCCTGCTCGCCCCACGAAATCAAAAGGAACGGGATGGCCACGTTGCTGATGCCAAGAATGATGAAAGGCATCCAGCCTTTCCAGCCCTTAGGAAGCTGAGGACGCCGGATAAGAATAACGGTAATACTGAACAGGAGTCCAAACAGCACACGGAACGCAACCAGCGTGATCGGCCCGACCTCCGCCACTGCGATCTTGATCCACAGGAAGGATGAACTCCAGATGGAACCAAGAAGAATGAATACGAACCAATGTTTCGATTTCAATAATGCCTCCGAACGATTTTATGTCAAGCTTTTACAGGTCGCTTTTTCCTCTACGACATGGCCTTACCAAAGTCGGGAAACTCTTAACGCGAATGCCGCGAATAAACCATAGAAAATCGGTGGAATTAACCCATGTTTGGCATGAGCGTTTCTAAATATCCGATCCGCCAAGCAACGTTGGTAAGAACATATCCTCTTCGAGGACTTCGCAAACGGGACCTGCTTATATAAGATGATGCGTACCTCAACTATTTTCCTTTTCCATCTTCAACAGCCATTCCTTCGTCTTCAATCCGCCTTTACCGCCATAGCCATGAAGTTTACCATCCGTGCCGATGACACGATGACAAGGAATGACCAGCGGCATTGGGTTGGTGGCATTGGCGCGCCCCATGGCGCGAAAAGCCTGTGGATGCCCGATCTGCGCAGCGATGCCGGCATAGGTACGAGTTTCACCGTATGGGATGAAAAAAACCGCTTTGAGGGCATCCCGCTGAAAGTCGGAGGAAAGAACCGACCAATCAATCGCCAATTCAAATTTCCGGCGTTTGCCAATCAAATATTCCTTGATTTGATGAACGATCTCATCCACCTGCTTAGGCGCATATTCGAGGTCACATTTCATCTGTTTATGAACGGTGCGCTCAAAGCTGGCCTGCGAGATTCCAAATTCCACGGTCACCAAGCCGTGCAAAGAGAGCGCCGCCCAAACTTCCCCGAGCGGAGCAGCTTTGATACTGCCGATCAAAATGGTCTGCTTGTTCATATCACTTTGCATAGGGCGTCGCACCTCTACGAATGGACTTTTCCTCAACGATCAAGGTGCGGCGCACTTCAAAATCAATAATTCGTCACACGGTCAATCAAACCGGCTTCGCGGGCACGGTAATCGCAGAAGCGGAAAATGAATGTGGACATGATCGCGAAGAGGATCGTCAAGCCAATCAAAATGCCCAGCAGTTGCAAGTTGCTGAAGTGCGATAAGGTTGGAAAGGCCTGGGCCACATTCCCAATGAGAGAACGACGCATCAACTCCAGCCAATAAGTAATCGGAACCACAAAGCCAACCGGCCTGATCCAAGCAGGAAGCACATCCAGGGGAAAGATGGCGCCGCTCAAAAGGAAGAGTGCGCCCGCCACGGCTTCGCCGATCAAAAAGAAATGGTGTGCAATGAGCAGTGTAATGCTGGCGAGGATCAAGCCCATCATGGCCAGCATGGAAACGCCGATCAAAAGCGCAACAATGAATAACGGCCAATCCACATTGGCGAAGATCAGCGGCACATGCAGGAATAATACACCGAAGCCAATCGTGATGAACACGGAGATCGAGCCGGTCAGGAAGCCGCGCACGATGTTCATCTTCTGGCGCAGGCTGGTCGAGAGATCGGATGATTTGGTGTGAATTCGATCCTCCAGACCCACAATTTTCAACAAGGCATCGATGCGCTGATACGATTCCTTGGACGGCAGGCCATAGAACTGCGAGAACATCCACAGGTTTTCGCGGACAGTTAACAGGCCATAGCCGGAGGATTCACCACCGGAAACCATGTTAATCAGCGGGCGGGTTTTGCCAGGCTCCTTCGCCACGTCAAAGCCGGATACCCATGCCCGCCCGGAATTCGGCGCGAGAAGCGTGGTCAGGATCTTGATCAGCGTGGTCTTGCCAGCGCCGTTCGGGCCGAGCAATCCGAACAGCTCGCCCTGCCGCACTTGCAGGTTCACATCCTGCAAGGCGATCNNATTTAAACTCCTGAAATAGGCTCAAAACGATTACACTTTTGCAAGATGTTGAACGATCGTATAGGAAGCGTAGGTTTTACGTCAAGTAGAATTTCGGTAGAGATGGTAGGATAACGAGGTAAGGTGATTTCTCTTCTCCTCCTTTCAATGAGAGTCGCGGTCGGCGTCCGCGGCTCTCGCAATTTAAATGCAGGTCAGTGAAAGGTTGTAGAATATGCGTTCTACTATACTATAGGCCGTATCGAGCGGCCCAAGCAGTATAATCCTCACCACCCCGCTTTGAGAGGATACTATGAGCACACAAATAACCATNNAACATCAAAAGGGTCGGTTGTGACAAGGATGCGGCAGTTGCCAAAGCCGCTCAAAGCCTGGAAGTGGTGGATGAAATCAAGGATTTGCCGGCGGCGGTAAAAGAGGCGGCGATTGTAGTGTTGTGCCTGCCGCTCAGTGAGATCCGCGAAACATTGAGGCACATCGGGCCCTGGCTTGTAGATAACGCACTCGTGATGGATACCACGCCGATCAAGGGCGGAGTCATCCAATGGGCACAGGAAACCATCCCGGTTGGCCGCTTTTACATTGGGCTTGTACCGGGCATCCATTCCAATTACATCGCATCCCTGGAGTATGGCTTGAACGCCGCCGAACCCGATCTGTTCAAAAAAAGCATCTTCGCGGTGGATGTTCCGCCCAACACACCGGAGGAAATCGTCAATCGCGCCTTCGATTTTTGCCATTTGCTCGGCGCAAAACCGATGTTGACCGACCTGCTCGAATCCGATGGTTTAATGACCATCGCACATGTGCTTCCGCAACTGATCGCGGCGGCCCTGCTCAACGCCACGATCGGCCAACCCGGCTGGCAGGAAGCGCGCAAACTGGCAGGGCGTCCATTCGCAGGCGTAACCAGCGGCATGGCATATCACGATGATGCCAGTTCCTTAAGCGAGGCAGTATTGGCGAACCGAACCGGTACCGTGCATGCCCTGGACACCTTGATGGCGGCGCTCAAAGGATTGCGCGACGATATCGAACAGGGAAATGCAGAGGGCATCGCGGAACGACTCAACGATGCAGTGAAAGACCGCGAAGCATGGCTGGATGAACGCGAAGAGGCTCAGTGGCTGAAAGAGGGAGGCGACCAGGAAGAAATGCCCGGCTTTGGCCGGCGCGTGGGACAGACGATATTGGGCAGCATGGTCTTCGAGCGAAATGCAAAAGCAAAAAAGAAGAAATAGAACTCCGCGCCGAACTATCCGCATGAAGGCAGCACAGGATGCTGAGCTTCCCAAAGTACAGAAGCCTGAAGCGTGCTATTGTTACATCGTTCAATGTTCAGATGGAACGTTCTATACGGGCTGGACGACCGACCCTGAACGCCGACTTAAAACGCACAATGCCGGACGCGGCGCACGTTACACCCGCATGCGCCGCCCCGTAAAACTGGTATACGTCGAGACGCAACCGGATCGCGTCAGCGCCATGAAACGCGAACGCGCCATCAAAGCGATGACGCGTGAGAAAAAAAGAGAATTGATCCAGAACTTATAGGTGCGGCGCTTGCTGCCCTGTGCGATTCGTTCGAATTTCGGAATGCAGCGCGGCGCGCGTTGACAATAATCTTCATACGCCGCGCCGAATTTTTCCTCAAAGTACAACGCTCTTCATAAAGCCTGACAAATAACTTGCATTATCCTCTCTTCTTCAGCCAATCCAGCAGCTTCTTCGTTGACCAGCAATTGATCACATCCTCTTTTGTTAGCCAGGCGCGGCGGGCAATGGCAACGCCATAGAACAACATGTCGAGGTCGGCTTCAGAGTGGGAGTCAGTGTTGATGCTGATCGGGATGCCCATTTCTTTTGCGCGGCGGGCATAGGTATCGTCGAGATCGAGGCGAGCAGGATGCGCGTTGATCTCCAACGCCACGCCTGTTTCCGCCGCAGCTTTGAAGATTGCATCCATATCCAAATCCGCGCCTTCGCGGTCGGGGATCAATCGTCCCGTGGGATGACCGATGATGTCCACGTACGGATTGCGGATGGCGTTAAGCACACGCTGAGTAACTTTCTCGCGCGGCTGTCTCAATGATGTATGTAATGAGGCCAGCACCAGGTCAAGGCTTGCCAAAAACTTATCGGGATAATCCAGCGTGCCATCCGCTTTGATCTCAACTTCACTGGCATGCAAAATCAAAATGCTGTCGCCAAGTTTATCCTGCGTCTTCCTGATCTCCGCGGCCTGCTTCTTGTGAGCCTCCATGCTCAAACCGCCTGTGACACCCAGGCTAACTGAATGGTCGGTAAAAGCAATCACCTGGATGCCGCGCTTCGCAGCGGCCTTTGCCATTTCCAGCATGGTCAACTTGCCATCGCTCCAATTGGAGTGAACCTGCAAATCGGCTTTGATATCCTTGACTTCGATCAACCTGGGAAGTTTATTTTGCCTGGCAGCTTGCACCTCGCCGCGGTCCTCACGCAGCTCGGGTGGAATCCACGGCAAGCCAAGCGTCTGATAGACTTCTTCTTCGGTCGCGCACAGGATTTCGCCCTTCCCATTGGTTCTTTCAAACGAATGTTCCGAAAGCGACAGCCCTTTATCAAGCGCAAGTTGCCGCAATTGCACGTTGTGATCCTTCGAGCCGGTCGCATATTGCAAGGCTGTCCCAAACTTTTCCGGCGGATGCACCCAGACCTGGGCGCGTACGCCGTCGCCAAATTCAATGGAAGATTTCGTCTCGCCCTTGTCCAGCACGCGCACCACACCCGATAGATTTGTGAAGGCTTCCATGACCGGCTTGGAATCCCTGGCCGCAACGAGGATATCGAGATCGCCGATGGTCGAGCGCATCCTCCTCAAACTTCCCGCAGGTTCAGCGGTGACAACTCCCTTGACTTTTTTAAGTTGAACGATAATTTCCTGCGCCAATGGATNNGATAATTTCCTGCGCCAACGGATACGCGCGCCCGAGCGGAATCCGCCCGGAGCGACGCGACAACGATTCGATTCCGGCGAGGATGGCCGATTCGGATTTTTCACCCATTCCGGGCAGGCCGCGCAACTTCCCCTTTTTGGCAGCCGCTTCCAACTGTGCGAGCGTTGTGATGTTCAGAGTCTTCCAAATGAGTCCCACCTTCTTGGGCCCGAGGCCGGGGACTTTCAGCCATTCCGCCAAACTCGGCGGCACTTCCTTCTTGAGCTTTTCCAGAAATTCGAGTTTGCCGGTGCGGAGCAGTTCATCAATCTTTTCAGCGATGGCTTTCCCCACGCCGGGGATTTCTTCGAGCTTGCCATCCTTCCAATATTCGTTGACATCGCGCCCCAAGCCCGCCAGGTTTTCAGAGGCCTTGCGATATGCCAGCGTTTTGTAAATGATCTCGCCTTTGATCCCGGATAAATCGGCAATAAGGGTGAAAACATCAGCCAGTTCGTGATTATTCATAACGATGATCCTTTCGCCAGGATTGCGATCATACGAGCAAATTTCAATTAACTTTTTGATCCCCAACAATTCGATATTCGAATAATGTTTATTCCCTGAATATCCTCACATGCCGGCGCGGCTCCTTACCGTACGAATGACTCACCAATTCGGCGCTGCGCGCCATTTCATGCTCCAAACGTCTTACTAATGATGGACCCGGAGGCAAGTCCACCCAACGCTCACCGTTCAATACGGCTTGAATGGCTTGTTGAGTCTGTTCCTTCACACCGTCAATATCGGATGAGGCAAACTGTTCGCCCTTCACATTGAACANNCATCTGTCCCACCGTGCTCGAACGTAAAACATAAATCGGCAGGCCGCGCTGTTCAGCGTCCAAGATCGCCTGCTGGCGGTCGCGGTAATAGCTGCGCAGAGTCACCAGTGTGTCAGCCTCGGTGGGTTCTTTCACCACGATCACCGGCACGCCGAGCCGCTTCGCGGCCTGCATCAGTCTATTGCGAGCCACGCCATACGGATAAATCTTAACCGTCTGCATCACGCCGCGGATCGGTTCGAAGCGCGGAGATGTGGGTATTGGGATCGCTTCCTCGATGGGGGTGACCGTTTGGCGTCCACGCCGAGGCGTTTTGGTTTCCTTCGCATCCAGCCTCGATCCTTCGATATGCTCAGGGTGATGCGTTGAGGGTGCAGCCTTCTCGACCTGGATCTTGCCTTCGGCGTCGCGCGTTCGAATCTCAGGCGTAAGTGGATAGCCGCGCAGGAGGGCATCCACCGAATTCATGATATCCACATGGACGGCAAAACGATCGCGGGTTTGAATCTCGATCAGCACATCAAACGTAGGCGGGGCACGCCTTTCAAGCACAGTCTTCTGTGTGCCGCGCCGCCGCGCTTCTTCATCCGATAACGTGACCGCTTCAATCCCGCCAACCAGATCGCTCAAGGTTGGATTGAGCAAAAGATTATCGAGGGTTCGCCCGTGCGCCGTGCCGATAAGCTGCACGCCGCGCTCGGCAATGGTGCGCGCGGCGGCGGCTTCCAACTCACGGCCGATCTCATCAATAACGATGACTTCGGGGTTATGATTTTCAACGGCCTCGATCATGACTTCATGCTGGAGCATCGGCTCACGCACCTGCATACGGCGCGCCTTGCCCACGGCAGGATGCGGCACATCGCCGTCGCCGCCAATTTCATTGGATGTATCCACGATCACGACGCGCCTTGATTCTGCCAGAATGCGCGCGGCTTCGCGCAAGAGCGTTGTTTTTCCGACCCCCGGGCGTCCAAGGATCAGCGTAGACTTGCCTGACTCGATAATATCCTGAATAATGTCCACCGTGCCATACACGGCGCGCCCCACGCGCAGAGTCAATCCGACGATATGCGTACGCCGGTTGCGAATGGCGGAGATCCGATGCAGTGTGCGCTCGATACCGGCACGGTTATCCGCATCGAACTCGCCGGTGCGTTCATCCACATAATCCAGTTCGGCACGCGTGACCTCGGACTCGCGCAGGACAAGCTCGCGATCCACGAAGCGCGCGGTGGGCACGCGTCCCAAATCCAAAATGATCTCGAGCAGATTCTCGCTATCGTCCGCCTTTTCCACCGCGCGGCGGATATCGGCAGGCAGTACACCGAGAAGAGCCTCGAGATCATCGGTAATTCTTAGTTGTGTCATGTAGTTGTTCCTAGTTATTCCATTTTCCAATAATTGTAACCAAATTCCAATAAATGGCGTGAGAATCTTTCAACAAAAACAGATCAACATTTCCATGTTTGGTTTTGTATATCACACGTACGTAATTTTTCTTTGCCCAGGCGTTCAAGTTCTGCCTTCCCCATACAAACCCCTCCACGTATGTTGGGCGCAATTCCTTTATTGAATAGTTTAAATCATATTTATTATGTCCAGGGACGCTGTCCATTCCAGCCCATAAAATAGCGCCTGATGTATCGGGAGGCAAGTTTGCGATATAAGGATCGGACTTTCCAAGAAAATCAATCGCATTTCTATCCGCATAATATGGCAATGTGCCAGCAGAAAATACCCCAAGAGTAGCAGCCTGTTTGGTCACGGCATTAATGGCAACAGCGTTATTTACTCTTCTCCAGTTGGATAGAACTTGAAACGGACGATCAATAAACAAAATCTCTCTGAAGAAATGAAAGTTAATGGATATTAAGCCGAAGACCAATGCAATTGCAACTAACGATGTAAAATAGGCCCGATTCGCAGGAAACCTTGGAACCCTAGCAATCAGTTCAACCAGCGCACAAACAAAAACCACCATTAATAACGGAACGGCGGGGGCCATGATACGCCAATAGATCCAAGGATCCCCCCCCACATAAATTTCATAAGCTATCGATGCAAACAGGAAGGAAATAAGATATAGTTTTTCCTTTCCAAAATCGAAAACAGTTGTTATGAGGGTAAACAATAAAACAGCACCAACTTCGAGCAAAAATAGTCTTGTAAACCCAAATCCATTTTTCAACCGTTCTAAAAATGGCATACCCACGAGTTTAAGTATATATGTATTGGGAACCAACTCTCCGTAGTAGAAATATCGAAAGATTTCCTGCCCAAAGACAAACAACAAGTAGGTTGCGATTCCCAAGAGCAAAAACACGATTTTTCCACGTCCCTGCTTCATAATCGCGAAGAAAATATAGGCGTACACAATGACGGCATAAATCAACGCGTCGTTCCTAGCCAAAAAAGCCAGTCCCAATGCCCCGGATAGCCAAAAGATATATTTAAAGTTCCGGTCTTTGACATAAACCAAGGAAAGATATACGCTAAGCGTTATTAAGAATGCCAAGAGGCCGGTTTCCATTCCCATCAGTGACCAATAGCAGAGCGGATAGTATGCTAATGCTGCTGCAAACGACAAAATTCCCGTGAGTTGTTGGTTATATTGGGAATTGTTTTCTGTCATGACCTCATCGGATATCTTTTTTATAAACCAAGCCGTACCGAGCATAAAAAGAATGCCAGTCACCTGGACAGCCAGTACAGCAGCAGGCTTATCAAAAATCGCCGTGGCCACAGCCATCAAAAGCACCATCAGCAGATTTGTGTACCCTTCTACCCTCACTCCCTTATTCCATACCAAGCCAAGCCCATGCGAGAAATTCCACGCATACCGCATAGAGATCATGGCGTCGTCGAATAAACCAAAATAGCGTTTTCCATCGATCACAATAAACGATGAACGATATATGAAGATCAAGCTCCAGGTCACGAAAAGAATGGCGATAATGAAAAAAGAAGTTTTTTCAACGCTAGTATTTTGAAATAATTTCTTCATTTAACCCTTTGTAAATCAATTTAATAGATGACAACCAAATGCGTAACTTTCATCTTAATTATACTCATCCTGAAAGGCTGAATATTAATGGTTATCTTCCTTCGTTTCTTCCAGATAAATAACGGCACGGTCATCGTCGTATGCGAGTAATTCCGCATAACGTCCCCAGTTGACGGCAATGTCAATCTGCTTCTCCGCCTCCTCGGCTGGGAAATCCAACTCGAGGGCGGATTGAAGAACATCCCATTCGAGTTCATGTTTATCCGCCTTATTCAACATATTCAGCATCCAACGGAACATCGGCAGTCTGCGAATACGCGTGGAAAAAATTTCCTTGCGCGCCAGGATGGAGGCATCTGCAAAAGTCTGTCCCAATGTGTTCANNAGGCGAAGCAAATGATCTGAATCCACCTTCAGTTCTCCAACCAGTTGATAAATATCCGCGCGGTCATCGGGTTTATCCGCCAGGGCTTCGAGCAGGCCAGCCAGGTTGCTCACCGAGACATCCGGCAAGGTGCGCATGTGCCCACCGGCCTCGCCCGGCATGGAACCGAGTTCAAGCGACTCAGGTTGTGTTTGGCCGGCGAGCGTGGCATAGATCAAATCCACCTTGCTGGTAAACTCCGGCGATTTCTTTTGGCGCGGTTGAGGCAGATCAATTGGCAAGTCGGCAACGATGCGTCCAGGCTCCTTTTCCATCACGACCACACGCGAAGCCAATTGGGTGGCTTCCTCGATGTTATGCGTCACCATCAAAATTGCCTTGGTTGGGATCGCGCCCGCCGTCCACAGCTCGAGCAATTCATTGCGCAACGATTCGGCGGAAAGAACATCCAAAGCTGAAAAGGGTTCATCAAGGCAAAGCAATTCAGGTTCAACGGCCATGGCACGCGCGAAGCCGACCTTTTGCCGCATGCCGCCCGAAAGTTCGCGGGGATAGGCATTTTCGAAGCCATCCAAACCGACCTTGTCGAGCAGAGCCACGGCGCGCCTGGTACGTTCCTTTTGAGCAACGCCGCGCACTTTGAGCGCGAGTTCCACATTTTCCTGCACGGTCAGCCACGGGAACAAGGCAAAGGTTTGAAAGACAATCGTGGCATGCGGGTTCACCCCCGTCAGCACATCATCACGATACAGCACCACACCGGAGGCGGGTTTGTTCAAACCCGTGATGATCCTCAAAAGCGTGCTCTTACCGCATCCCGATGGGCCGACCAGCGTAACAAATTCACCCTCGCGGAGGGTCAAGTTGATCTTCTCGATGGCGGTAAACCGGCGTTCACCGCTTCCATACATCTGCGTTACATTGCGCACTTCCAAAAGAATTTCGCCCGACATGATCACTCCATCTTATATTGTTCTTCGGCAACGCGATATAACCGCCGCCATAACAAGCGATTGATCGTTACCACCGTCAAGATCATCGCAAGCGTGGATACAAACAGCAAGGCATAGTTTCCACTGGAAGTTGCGCCCGCAATCACCGAACCGATGCCGGTCACGCTCAAAGTCCGTCCGCCGAACTGAATATATTCGGCAACGATGCTGGCGTTCCACGCGCCGCCGCTGGCGGTAATGGCTCCTGTGATAATGAACGGGAACAACGACGGCAGGATGAGCGTCCGCCAGCGTTCCCAGCCCTGGATGCCGATCAAAGCGCTGGTATATTTCAAATCTTGTGGAATGGCGGCCGCACCCGCAATGACATTAAATAACAGATACCATTGCGTGCCCATCAACATCAACAAAACCGCCGCAAGATTCAAACCACCTCTCAATGTGATCAATATCGCGACGAATGCGGGAAACAACGCGGTCGCGGGAAGGGATGCCACCACCTGGACAACCGGCTGGAGCCAGGCGGCTACACGCGGACTCGATCCGATGGCATAACCCAATGGAATGGTCCATAACAAAGCAATCACCAAAGCAATAAAGACTCTCAACATTGTGCCAAGCACGCCGCCAAGAACCGAAACCCAATCGCTTAACGGAAGCGCTAATAGGGTCGCACCTCCGGTCCAAATTCGATAAAGTCCGTAAATCAATATTGCAATCCCCAAGATGGCAATCCAACTAATTCCGCCTTTTGTTCTTTTCGGGTGATCCTGTTCTTCATCTTCCATTGGATGGGAATGAATGCTATTTGCGTCGAATCTTTCCATGATCGGCGCGGCAAAATGTTTCTCGAACCAAGCAACCAAGCGCGAGTTGTGCCATAGATCATAGAACCATGAGGTGGGTGGATTGTCATTCTCAACGGTTTCGATCTTGAAACGATCCGCCCAAGCCA
>PMLN01000030.1 GCA_003158885.1 Anaerolineae bacterium | reverse complement strand
CAAAACACTTTTATTGGTCGGAAAGCCCAACTACAGTTTTATTGCATTTCGCCTGCGATAATTCGTATAGGTTCTTAATGCCCGAAATACCAATTACCCAGGATTTGTTGAAAGTCGTAGCGGTTGACCTTGATGGTGGTGAAATTATCATCGGTCAGCGCGGTGTGGTAAAATGCTTAGCAGATTGATCGTTCTGCTAAGCAAGGAGATTCCATGACTACAACATCCGTCAAAGTCAGCTCGAAATATCAGATCGCTGTCCCACAAATTGCGCGCAAAAAATTGAATATCAAACAAGGCGACCGCCTGCTGGTGGATGTGCAGGATGGCGTGATTGTTTTAATCCCACAGCCAAGGCGATATACCGAATATCTTCAAGGTTTGCATGGCGAAATCTGGAAAGGCGTTGACGTCAAAAAATATCTCAACGGGGAGCGCGGCGCATGGACGAACTCAGCAAGCGATTAGCCAAGGCAAAAGTCATTGGGCTGGATACTCCCATATTCATTTACTTCCTTGAAAACAATCCACATTATGCGCCGCTGTCCCAAATCACTCTCAACGGTATTGAGAAAGGAAAATGGGAGGGAGTCACATCCACAATCACTTTGATGGAAATTACTGTCCGCCCATGGCAATTGGAACGCGAGTCGGTGGCGCGGGAATATGAAGCGATATTGGTTCATTTCCCAAATTTATCCGTTGTGGATATTGATCGGAAGGTTGCGCGCGCGGCCGCGCAATTGCGTGCGAAGTACAATGTCTCCCCACCTGATGCGTTGCAAGTCGCGGCGAGTCTTTCTTACGGGGCGAAGGCATTTTTGACAAACGACAAGAGATTATCCAAGCTTCAAGAACTCATTGATGTTATCGTATTGGGCGATTTCTTAAATGAGTAAGTAACTAAAGCGCTTGAAGGGTAAGAACACAAAATGCAATTTCATTCCGCCCGTTTTAATTTTGCCCAACGAAGAAAAACTTCCATTTCCCCATCGTCGTCCCCGCGGGTTAATCCGTTTTCGACCGCAAATCGAACAAGATCGTTGATCTGTTTCCAATGCGTCTCGATGGGCATGGCGCGCAATTCCTGCCGTTCGATTTCTTCGACAGCCTTCCAGCGTTCACGATAAAACTTGATGTCCGCTTTGGCGTCCATAAGTTGATTATAGCATGTGCGGCGATGCAGCGGTTGAATGTGCATTCTAAATTTTCATCGTCGTATTTGGGGGCACTAAAGTATGCTTCGCGAAGGTGTCCGAAGGACGGAGGGGGTCGCTGTTCTTTGCGGAAAGGACGAACATTATCTTCCGCAAATTGACATTAAACCTTAAGACAGGCGCGCGTTTCTCGTCGGTGAACGGGTATAATAGGGGCGTAATCGGAGGCATTAGAATTTATCGGTGCCCAGCGTAGCGCGGTTGAAGTAAGATCGAAAGTCCGTACGGCCTACAAGGCAAAAACAACAAATTTCTTCATGAGACAGGAATGATATGCTTGCATTGATCTTATTCGCGGGGATCGGTTTTTTGCTGGCCGTGTTGTGGATTGATCTGGTTTTCGACGCCATGGTCCTGCCTTATCACGACCAGAATGAACCCCTGCCTGAGAAGGTGCTGGGGACCATGTCCAGTTTCTATCACCATATCACCTTCAACCCCATCCCGCTTTTCATCGTCATGCTCATCATGCTCGGCATCCTGATCCTCCAGCTTGTACAGCATTCCATCCCTGCTCTACTGGGTTGGCTCTCACTGGTGTTATTCCTGATCCCCACCGTTTACGCCGCTGTGCGCATCATTCCCGTTGCCAACCGGCTCGGCTCACGCAAAGACACACATACAGAACAAAGCAAACTGGCGCGCTCCCTGTTTGCCATGCACCTGTTCAGTTTTATTGTTGTGCTTCTGTTCGGCGCAGTCCAGTTCTATGCCGCCTGGGGAGGGGCTAAGTAATTCATCAATTTGAGAATTTGCTGTAATCCCCGAATTGTTCCTCTTTTTGTTCCTCAGAAACAATTCGGTGCTTTCCGGGGCTGATTTGTAATATAAATAATCTTGACCATATTTATCTTATTATTCTTGTGCAGAAACCGAACAGAAGAAATTACCTATAAAACGGAGGTGCTTATGTCGAAAGATACTATACGTCAAACTACGAACCTGTTGAGCGTCATCCTTGCGCTCGCCGTCAATATTCTGGCTGTTGCCCTGCCCTTGAATAACCAAACCACTGCCCAGATATCCGACCGCTTCAAGGTTTATTTTGTCCCGGCGGGCTATGTTTTCGCCATCTGGGGCATCATCTACATCGGCTGGATCGCCTTTGTCATATACCAGTTCCTGCCGGCGCAGAAGCAAAGCCCGCGCCTGCGCGGCTTGGGCTATTTATTCGCCCTGAGCGGTGTTTTCAATGCTGCGTGGCTGTTCTGCTGGCAGTACAACTACGTGGGATTGAGCGTCATCGTGATGCTGATTCTGTTAGGTCTTTTGATCGCCAGTTATCTCAACCTGGACATCGGGCATACTTCGGTCAGCAGGATCGAAAAGTGGTGTGTGGATATTCCTATCAGTGTTTATCTTGGCTGGATCAGTGTCGCCACCGTCGCGAACATTTCAGACTGGCTATATTCCGTCAACTGGAATGGATTTGGTTTCGATCCGCAGGTCTGGGCAGTCATTATGCTGGTGGTGGCCTCCGTGCTCGGTCTCCTGATGGCGCTCACGCGCCGGGACAGTGGCTACCTATTCGTCTTTGTGTGGGCTTTCATCGGGATTGCGCTCAAGCAATCCGCCTTGCCCTTGGTCGCAGACTCGGCGTGGGTCGCGGCGCTGGTCGCGTTGGGATTGGCAATCTATGCCATCGTTCAAGCCTCCAAGCCGCATGATACGCGTCAATGACATTCGCGTTTATATCGGTGTGAGAAACGACGCCTTGATCTTCATTAAAGTCCAAGAGCGAAAGAGCAACGCCCTTTAAACCAAGGATCTTTTTCCCTTTGTGTACTTTGTGTCATATGGGTATGAATTGTGAAAGCCTGCCGACGCGCATAAATTGCGGTAAGATACTGCCCACATGAACCAAACCAATTTACAGTGCGATGAAACCGGCAGATAAACCCTCGCTTTCCGATCGCTTAAGATCGCTGGGCGTAAAAGTCGGGGCTGC
>PMLN01000204.1 GCA_003158885.1 Anaerolineae bacterium | reverse complement strand
CGAGGAAATCCTTTCCGTTCGCCCCGGAATTACCAGCCCGGCTTCCATTATCTATCGTGAAGAAGAGAAGCTGCTCAAGTCCGCCAATGTCATGGATGATTACCTCCAGAAAGTCCTGCCCGATAAACTTCGCTTGGATCGTCTCTACGTGCGTAACTGTTCGTTCGTTTCCGACCTGGATGTCATCTTCATGACCTTCACGGTTCTGCTTCCGCGGCTTCGGAAGGATCCCATCCCCACCGAAAAGCTCTATAACGGAATGCTCTACCGCTTCGTACAGCGTTACTTTTCCTGGTTTATTGCTGATCTCCTGGTCTCCTTTATAGCCATTTCCTTCATCGGTCTCATTTGGCGTATCAGCGAACCTCTCAATCTGGGGCTTGAGGAATCCTTTGAGATTGCGGTTGGCATTGCGCTTATCTTCAGCTGTATCAACTCACTGATGGGGCTTGAAAAGGTTTGGTGGCGTAATGCTCGACCCGCCCTGGCTTTTGACATCATCATCTCGAGCGGGGTATCCACGCTTCTCGTTGCACTGGCAGATTTGTATTGGCCTGGAGGTCATTTTCTTCCATTGAATATGCTCCTTGTAACCGGCCTGTTGGCTTTTCTTGGTTTTGTATCCATTCGTTATCGCGAACGCTTGCTTACAGGTTTGGCCACGCGCTGGTTTTCGTATCGTGGCAAAGGAACCGGGATCGGGGAGCGTGTCTTGATCGTTGGCGCGGGCGAGTGTGGCTTGTTGGGGGCCTGGCTGATCCAGAAAAGCCACCTTTCATCGGCTTTTTCGATCGTGGGCATGGTGGATGATGATCCGTACAAGCAAGATATGACCATTGACGGCCACCGCGTCCTCGGTCTCACTCGCCGCATCCCGGAGCTTGTTCAAAAGAAGGATATCGGTGTGATTTTGTTTGCGATCGAGAAGATCCAAGCCGACGACCAGGAGCGCATCCTTGGGCTTTGTCGGCAGACCAAGGCGCGCCTTGTGTTGATTCCCGACCTGCTTGCCATCTTTCGTGAACGTCTTTCCGCATCTTCTGCGAACGACCCGCAGATAAATTAAGTTTCTATGGAGTTCTTCGTAATACTTCTGTATGAATCCATTTGACCCCTTGCAAAAGTCCAATGTGGAAGAGCAACGTTCCTATATCAAGGATCTTTTTCCCTTTGTGTACTTTGTGTTTAATTGTTTTTTTAGTGCAGTCACTGATGCAAGATGTTTATTCTCTCTGATAGCAAATGACAAACAACTTTTGGAAAAATCGAACGATATTGGTTACCGGTGCAGGCGGCTTCATCGGCAGTCAACTGGTGGAGGCCTTACTGGCCGATGGTGCGTGCGTGCATGCCTTCGTCCGTTATAACTCCCGCGGCGATCCGGGTCTGTTGCGGTTGTTGCCGTCCGAGTTGGGCGAAAATCTGACGGTGATCGCTGGTAATTTATCCGATCAACATGCCATAATTAAAGCTGCACAGGGCTGCGAGTTTGTATTTCATCTGGGGGCTTTGATCTCCATTCCATACTCTTACTATCATCCTGCGGAAGTCGCCGAAACGAATTTTATGGGCACCCTCAATGTGCTGATGGCCTGCCGTGAATTGGGAGTGAAGCGTTTGATCCACACCTCAACCAGTGAAGTGTACGGCACTGCCCGCCGCGCTCCGATTGATGAAGCGCATCCCTTGCAGGGGCAGTCCCCCTACTCAGCCAGCAAGATCGGCGCCGACAAAATGGTTGAAAGTTTTTATTGCGCCTATAACCTGCCTGTGGTCACTGTGCGCCCCTTCAACACCTTTGGGCCGCGGCAATCGGCGCGGGCTGTCATTCCAACCATTATCACTCAAGCGCTGACCGAAAACACCGTTCATCTTGGAAATCTGGATACCACCCGGGATTTCACCTATGTGAGCGACACGGTTCATGGCTTTATGCGCGCCGGGGAAACGGACGGTGTGGAGGGGGGTGTCTTCAATTTGGGGACGGGGCAGGAAATCCGCATCGGAGATATCGCGCAGCGCATTGCTGGCTTGATTGACCACCCTGTCAAGATTGTGGTTGACCAGGAACGTTTACGTCCGGAGAAATCCGAGGTCTTGCGTCTTATATCGGATAACCGGCTGGCGCGCGAGAAATTGGGCTGGGTTCCACAAGTCAGTTTGGATGTTGGCTTGGAACGGACGATTGACTGGATTCGTGGTCACTTGGATTTGTATCACCCAGGGCGCTATGAATTCTAATTTTCCCAGCGGAGTCCGAAGTCTTCGCGACGTGTACTTGGTGCACTTCCAAGCAAGCATCCCCGTAGGGGGCCAGACTTCGGAAAACATCTCCAGATTTCGCTTCTGAAATCAACATTTTATCCCACTTTAGGCTCATTGGGAATTACCGTGATTAAAAACCTTTTGAACACGGATCCTTCGGCGGACGGACACGGATCACACGGGTTTTTAAAAGATTTTTCCGTGCGTTTCCGTGAAATCCGTCCAATCCGNNAGAATCACGGCAACTCCTAGAGAACCCCACTTTATGATCCGAGGAGGTTTACTGTGAAAGCGGTTGTTTTAGCTGGCGGCCGGGGTACGCGCTTGGCTCCTTATACCTACGTTTTGCCCAAGCCCCTCATGCCGATCGGCGAAATGCCTATTTTGGAGGTGCTTTTGCGCCAGATGAAACGTGCGGGTGTGGATGATGTGATTCTGACGGTTGGCCATCTGGCGGCCCTGTTGCGCGCTTATTTTGGAGATGGCAAGAATTTGGATTTGTGTATTTCATATAGTTATGAGGATAAGCCTCTTGGCACGGCCGGGCCGATTGCGCTGGTGCCGGGTCTGAACGAGACCTTTCTTGTGACCAATGGCGATGTGCTGACCACATTGGATTTGAATGAACTCCTGGCCTTTCATAAAAGGAGTGGCGGCATTGCAACCATTGCGGCCCACCGCCGTCAGGTCCGTATTGATTTGGGGGTAATTCAATGGGATGGCGATAGCCGCATTTCCGGTTACATTGAGAAGCCGACCTATGATTACACGGTTAGCATGGGCATTTATGTCTTCGAGCCGGCTGTGCTGGATTTCATCCCCCGCGGCGAACGCCTCGATTTTCCTGATCTGATCCTGAAGTTGATCGCGGCTGGACAGAAGGTTTGCGGATATACTTTCGATGGGTATTGGATGGACTTGGGACGCCCGGACGATTACGCCCAGGCCAACCAGGATTTCGCTGCAATGCAGGCACAGTTCCTGCCGGAGGATTAATTATGGAATGGCGTGTACCGCTTGCGGATATTGATTTTGACGAACAGGAGGTTTCCGCGGTTACCGATGTTTTGCACAGCCGCTGGTTGAGCATGGGCGAGGTCACCCAGGGTTTCGAGCAGGATTTTGCCTCTTTCATCGGTGCGAAACATACGCTGGCTGTGACCAATGCCACTGCCGCTTTGCATCTGGCCTGTCTCGCCTCTGGCATTGGCGCCGGTGACGAAGTGATTGTGCCGTCTCTCACTTTTGTCGCTACAGCCAACGCCGTGCGTTACACCGGCGCGACCCCTGTATTTGCTGATATCGAAAGCGATAATTGGCTGAATATTTCCCCGGACTCCATAGAGGCCTGTATCACGGAACGAACGCGCGCCATCCTGGTGGTCCATTATGCCGGTTTTCCCTGCGACATGCCTGCCATCATGGAAATTGCCAGAAAGCATGACCTGGTTGTCTTGGAAGATTCCGCTCATGCCATTGGTTCTTTATTGAACGAGCGTAGTCTTGGCACCTGGGGTAGTATCGGCTGTTTTAGTTTTTTCTCGAATAAGAATATGACCACCGGTGAAGGCGGGATGTTGGCCACGGATAACGATGAACTGGCTGAACGCCTGCGCATCTTGCGTTCGCACGGCATGACCTCGTTGAGTTGGGACCGCCACAAGGGTCATGCCTGGAGTTATGATGTTGTCGACTTGGGCTATAACTATCGCATTGATGAAATGCGCTCCGCGCTTGGCCGTGTGCAGTTGAAAAAATTGCCGGCCAATAATCAGCGCCGTGAACATCTGACAAATCTTTATCGTGAGATGCTGACTGAGCTTGTTCCCGAAGTGCATATGCCGTTCGAAGCGGTGCGCGGAACTTCCTGCTATCACATTTTGCCCATCTTATTGCCGCCTCAAACGGACCGCATTCATTTCATGGAAGGCCTCAAATCTCACGGTGTGCAAACCAGTATTCACTATCCACCCGTGCATCAATTTAAGATTTACCATGACGAATGGCAGAAGCGTGGCATTTCCCTGCCGGTTACCGAAGATGTTGCCGCCCGTGAGGTGACCCTGCCTCTTTATCCCACCATGAGTGATGGGCAGGTCGAATGGGTGGTGCAGGCGATAAAGGATACATTGCAGAGCAAGAATACTCGTTAATGCTCTTCGAGTTTCC
>PMLN01000316.1:1358-6930 GCA_003158885.1 Anaerolineae bacterium | reverse complement strand
GCGCGCCTTCACAAATTGGCCGAGGAATTGCTGGCGGATATTGATAAGGAAACGGTTGACTTTGGCCCGAACTTTGACGACTCGCTCGAAGAGCCGCTGGTTTTGCCGGCTCGCCTTCCCAACTTATTGATGAATGGATCGTCCGGAATTGCGGTCGGCATGGCAACCAATATTCCGCCGCACAATCTGCGCGAATTAGTGGACGCCATAATTTTCTTGATTGAAAAATACGACGAGATGGATGACATTTCCGTCGAGGAATTGATGAAATTCGTGCCGGGACCCGACTTTCCAACCGGTGGTATTATCATCGGTCGCGAGGGCATTGAATCGGCATATGCAACCGGGCGCGGCCGCATCGTCGTGCGCGGCACGGCGCATATTGAAGAAGGCAAGAGCGGCAGGCATGAGATCATCATCACGGAGATCCCCTACCAGGTCAATAAAACATCGCTGATCGAGCGCATCGCCGAGCTGGTGCGCGAAGACAAAATTGATCAGATTGCCGACCTGCGTGACGAGTCAGATCAGCGCGGCATGACCATCTTGATCGAACTCAAACGCGGCGCACAGCCGAAGAAAGTGCTCAACCAGCTTTATAAATTCACGGCATTACAGTCCACTTTTGGCGTGCAGATGCTGGCGCTTGTGGATGGCGAGCCGCGCACTTTGCCGCTCAAGCGGGCCTTGCAGATTTTCATCGAACATCGCCAGACTGTGATCGTCCGGCGCTCCAATTTCGATCTTGCCAAAGCCAGGGCGCGTTTGCACATTCTCGACGGGTATCTCCTGGCGCTTTCCAATCTTGACGCGGTCATCAAAACCATCCGCGAATCGCAGGATGCGGATATTGCCAAGACCAATTTGATGAAGCGTTTTAACTTGAGCGACCTTCAGGCACAGGCCATTCTTGATATGCAGTTGCGCCGCCTCGCCGCGCTCGAGCGTTGGAAGATCGAGGAGGAACATAAGCAGATTTCAGAGCAGATTGCTTCTCTTGAAGACTTGCTGGCTCATCCGAAGAAAATCCTTGCCTTGATCCAAACCGATCTCAGGGAACTTGCCGAGAAATACGGCGATGACCGCCGCACGCGCATTGCATCGGATGTAAAGGAAGAACTTACCGAAGAGGACCTGGTCCAGGATGAGGCCGTATTGATCAGCCTCACCGAACGCGGCTATGTAAAGCGCGTGGCAGCCGCGGTATTCCGTTTGCAGGGACGCGGCGGGCGCGGCGTGATGGGTCACACGACCAAGGAGGAGGATGAAGTCGTGATGCTCATCCCCGCTCGCAGTCTCGACTCGATGCTGTTCTTCTCGGATAAGGGCAAGGTCTATAGCGAAAAGGTCTATCAAATCCCGGATGCCGATCGTGCTGCAAAGGGGATTCCTCTGGTCAACGTGTTGAGCCTCGATACCAATGAACATATCACCGCCGCCATTGCGGTTTCAGATTTTTCCGCGCACGGATATTGTGTGCTCGCCACGGCACGCGGCAAAGTCAAGCGCGTCAATATGGAGGAATTTAACTCTGTCCGCCCCTCGGGCTTGATCGCCATGAACCTGGAAGAGGGGGATACCCTCGGCTGGGCGCGCCCGACCTCCGGCAGCGATGAGGTGATCTTTGTTACGGAACAAGGGCAGGCCCTGCGCTTCAGCGAAGGGAAGATTCGCTCGATGGGACGGCAAGCTGCCGGTGTACAAGGCATTCGGCTGGCCGAAGGCGACGCCGTCACCAGTATGGATGTGGTGGATAAGGATGGTTCGCTCTTGATCGTGACCAAAGGCGGCTTTGGCAAGCAAACGCTATTGAAGAATTATGCACCAAAGGGACGCGCCACACACGGCATTGCTACCGTTGATCAAAAAGCCTTCGATGAAATTGGCAGGATTGCAGCGGCGCGCGTCGTTCAAAGCGATGACGAATTGACCATTATTACCGCGAACGGCGTTGTGCTGCGCTTGAAGGTCAAGGATGTTAAACAATCGGGGCGTGCCACCAAAGGCGTTCACCTGATCAAACCGCAGGAAGGCGATTACGTTGCCTCCGTGGCGCGCATTGCTTCGGAGGATTTGAAGCGCGCCGGGGCGCAGCTCACTGGAACCGATGAGCAGCCGCAGGGTCAACAGAATTTATTATAGGAATTGAACAGACGAGAAAAACAATTGAGCATTGGTAAAAAAAGTGCCGCCTGAGAGGGCGGCATTTATATAAAAAGATTGGGCCTTTATCTGCTTTGCTAAAACAATCCGATTTTTCCGGTCACCAGCAGGAACATGGCTCCCACCAGGCAAACCATGATCATTAACATCAACGAAATGAAAAATCGCTGTGCAGGCGTCATGCCCAGAAACCGGTCTGAAGTGCGCGGCATAGCCGCACCCGGCTCCTCTGCGGATTGAAATTGAGCCTCGTTTTCATAAAATGGACTTGAGTTTGCCTGTTCACGAAGATTATCAAACATAATCAGCTCTCTTGTTGCTCATTCTATCACACCGCGGGCCGCAGGTGAATCTCACCTATCTGTACTGTAAGGGATTTGTGATCTGTCTTCAACCGCAGGCTTCCATCGGCTTCCAGGCCAAGTAATTCCCCTTTTAGCGGAGCTTCGTTATCTTTGAGAAGCTGGATTTCTTCCCCGCGGAACGCCAGTGCATCGTTCCAGGCCTGGGTGAATTCCTCGCTTCCGATTTTTGAGCGCCACACGATCAGTGAAGAAAAAACATCGTGCAGGATTTTAACCCGATTAACCGTTAGATGTGATTCTGTTTCGATGCTCGTGGCGGGAAATAAAACTTGGTCTTCGGACGGCACGGACGGGCTTAATACATTGACACCCATTCCTAAAATAAATGCATCTGGAATAGTTCCCATCCAGGTGGCTTCGACCAAAATGCCTGCTATTTTTTTCCTGTTCAATAATACATCGTTGGGCCATTTGATCTGGGCCTGCAATCCAAGGTTTTGTATGGCATCCACCAACGCCAGCGCACCGAGCCCTGTGATGTGCGCGGGGTATTTTATTTCATGGGCAGTGGGGCGCAGGATTAAGCTAAAGGCGAGAGCCGTTTTTGGAGGCGTAAACCATTTCCGCCGGAGTCGGCCGCGTCCGTGGGTTTGTTCTTCGGCAAGTACAAGCGAAAGATCGCCGGCGCCTTCTGATGCCCAGGCCAGCGCTTCATCGTTTGTGGAGCCGAGACTCTCGAAAAAACGGAAGCCGCCCAACGGGAGATCCCGAAGAGCGGCTTGAAGTTTCTGTGTGTCCACTTACTGCACCACCAGCCAGGGGTTTATGTTTGCCCCTCCTTCGCGGACCTCAAAGTGTAGATGGGGACCGGTGGAATTTCCAGTGCTTCCGGATACGGCAATTTGCTGGCCGCCATAGACCGGGTCGCATACTTTCACCAAGAGCTGGCTCAAGTGCGCGTACACGGTTGCGTATCCGTTGCCGTGATCGATCTCGATCACATTACCGTAGCCATACTGGCTCCAGCCCGCCAGCACGACCACACCGGAGGCGGAGGCGTAAACGGGAACGTAGACGGCTGAGATATCGATTCCCAGGTGGGTGGGGCCATAATCGTTTCCCGATAATGTGTGAGGGCCATGTGTCGGCCAGAGGAAACCCGATCCCACCGGACCGCCATTGCAATTGGCCGTGCCGGCATTGGATGTTCCCGTGCCTGCGCCTGTGGTACCGCGTGAAATGGTGGGTATGAATGATGACCAATCCACCAGTTCCCGCTGGCCGCCGGGGATCATAACCACATTGCCGGCCTGGATCTGCGGATTCGTCAAATCGAAGTTATTGCCCGGCCAGTTCAGAATGTCGTCCATTTTGGCCTTGAATTCACCGGCCACTTTTTGGAGCGTGTCGCCGTTTTGCCACGTATATAGCAAGCCGTCCACGGGGGGAATGGTCAGGGACATCCCGGGTTTGATGTTTTCTGGATTGTCGTTTAGAGTGTTCTTGTTGCTGTATAAAATCGTTTCCGGTTTGATGTTGAATTGCTTGGCGATGGCAAACAGCGAGTCTCCCGACACAACCTGGTATTGGGTGACGCCCGTGTTGGCCTGCTGGGAAATATCTGTTTTTAGTTCGAGGGCACGCCCGATGGTAAAACTGGAAAGGACTTTATTCGTCACGGAGTTTGGGGCGGGTGAGGGCTGGCTCACGTTGTTGGGTGCGGAGGTCGCTTCGGGGGCGGTAGGTGCGGCGGAACCCACCTGGACCCACCAGAATCCAAAGCCTGCCAGCGCGGCCACGATGAGCACAGTCACGCTCCACGAGATCAGGTTGAAGCGGTTATTTTGTACGAATTCGTTGAATTTTCCGGAATGATTTTTCTTTTCCATTTTTTAAAATTGTTTTACCAAAGCCATAATCTGCGATGAACCTGTCAACGCCTGTGTGGTTCTCTATGAAATTTTTTGTGCGTCCGCTTACGCTTCTTCTGTCAATGTCTCGAGAAACTGTTGGTTGTTTTTCGAGCGTTCGAGACGTTGCAGGATCGCCTCCGTCGCCACCGTTTGGTCCATACCGGCGCCGCCGGGCGGGGGAGTGATCATTTGAGAATACATGCGTCGCATCAACCATACTCGCTGCATGATATCGGGACCGAGTAGTAACTCTTCTCGGCGTGTGGAACTTCGCTCGATATCCACCGCGGGGAAGATGCGGCGCTCCTGAAGTTTGCGGGTCAGCAATAATTCCATGTTGCCCGTGCCTTTGAATTCTTCGTATACCACATCATCCAAACGCGAACCGGTCTCCACGAGGCAGGTTGCGATGATGGTCAACGAACCGCCTTCTTCGATGTTGCGTGCCGCACCGAAGAATCGTTTCGGCGGATACAACGCGGAGGGATCCATGCCGCCCGAAAGCGTGCGCCCCGATGGATTCACTACAAGGTTGTATGCACGTGCCAGGCGGGTGATCGAGTCCATTAAGATTACCACATGGCGGCCGATCTCCACCATTCTCTTAGCTCGGTCTAAGGCAATTTCCGCCGTGCGCACGTGGGATGTGACCGGCTCGTCGAATGTGGATGCCACCACTTCCGCATCCACCGAACGATCCATATCGGTGACTTCTTCCGGACGTTCGCCGATCAACGCTACCATCAAATGAACATCGGGATATTTGGTTGAAATGGAATTTGCGATTTGTTTCAGGATGGTGGTTTTTCCCGCTTTCGGAGGTGAAACGATTAACCCGCGTTGGCCGCGTCCAATGGGAGTGACAAGGTTGATGAGGCGGGTGGCGAGGGTATCATGATCAATTTCCAGGTCGAAGCGCTTATCGGGAAAGATCGGGGTGAGATTCTCAAAGATCGGTCTGTGTGGGGCTTCTTCTGGGTCAATACCATTGACGCTTTCGACTTTGAGTAATCCGTAGTGTCTTTCTGATTCACGCGGCGGGCGTACCTGGCCAATTATCAAATCCCCCGAACGAAGATCATAGCGGCGAAGCTGGGCTTGCGAGACGTACACATCCTGATCGGTAATCCGGTAATTGGCCGCCCGCAAAAAGCCAATTCCTTCGCTCATGATCTCAAGGATTCCGCCGCG
>PMLN01000316.1:0-1331 GCA_003158885.1 Anaerolineae bacterium | reverse complement strand
ACGTTCAGTTCTTTGGCAACCTTTCTCAGTTTTGCCAGCGGATCGTTTTCAAGCTCAAGTATTTTCATGTGTATTCAATGCCTTTTGAAATGAAATGGATATAAGCCGGCGCCCCCGTGGGTGCGGGCCGATTTATGATGGATGGATTTGGGGGTATGGATTTTCTTTCAATATGGTTTATGGATTCGACTAACCCAAGCGAAAAGAATACGACGCACCTTATGAATGGGTTGTCAAAGATGGGGGAAAGTTGGTTGCATTATAGCACGTTCGTTTGCGGGATGCAAGCAGCTTTCTGAAAAATTTTCACCTGATTTCTAACATTACAGCGCAATGTCAGACAACTTTCTTCTTCTCCCCTCCCCGCTTGTTGGGGAGGGTCGCGAAGCACGCCGGAGGCGACGGGGGTGGGGATCATTCCTCGCCCGAACGAAGACAATAACCTTGCGCTGTAATATTAATCCATGTTGTTATTGCAATATTAATGCTTCTTAATTTAAATAATACATTTTCTACACCTGTGATCAGAATGCCTTTGTTATACTTGCCGACTTGTAAAAACAAGGAGATCAATGAAGAATATTATTGTATTCACAATGTCGGGCATTCTCGTGCTGGTACTGACAGCGTGTGGAGCCTCTGCAAGTTCATCCCAATCCAATTCAACTAGCGGATCGAGTGTGTCGAACGGAAACTCTTCGAGTTCATCAACTTCAACGCCGATGAGCAGCACTCCTGGCGGAACGACCGCGTCGAATGGAAGCCCTTCAAGTTCAACAAGTTCCGTGCCAATGAACGCCACCCCAACAGCCGGTCCCTCGGCGTTGCAGCTCGTGGCTGGAATGTTGAAACTGGTAGGTACATCCAACGCAGTCACATCACAGGAAGCAGCTCAGCTTTTGCCGTTATGGCAATCGTTGCAGCAAATTGAAAGCGCAATGCCGCAGGGTGGAACGCGGCCGCAGGGCACTCCCGGCGCGCAGCCGAATCCCACGATGACTGCGCTGAGGCAGCAGGTCGCTGCACAGATTACATTGATCCAGAACGCAATGCCGCCCGCCCAAATTCNNATCACCATGGGTGGATCAGGCCGGGGAGGTTTTGGTTCCTCCAGTGGAGGCACTTTTACTCCTCCGCAAGGTGGTACTCCTCCAGTTGCGGGTACACCGGGTGCGTTTCGAGGCAGCTTTGGACAAGGCGGCGGACGGATGGGAATGGGAAACTTCTTACCGCCAAGCGTGGTAACCGGAATTATCCAGTTCCTGCAGAAGACGGCAGGATCTTAACATTACAGCGCAATGTCAGATAACTTTCTTCTTCTCCCCTCCCCG
>PMLN01000163.1 GCA_003158885.1 Anaerolineae bacterium | reverse complement strand
CTTTTGGGCGCGCATGACTTCTTCGACATTATCCGAAGTGACTGTGGTATTGATCTCGCTCACATATAAAGGGCCCGTAATCGATAACAACGTTTTTAGAACGTGCTGGTCGATGGCAACGACACCATTTACGGAAAAGGAATTGGTGTACGCATACAGATATTCGGCCCACAGGACCGTGGTGGGGTAATCCGGGGACCAGTTTGAGTCCCTGAAGGTTGCGATGGGGATGTTCATGAAACTGCGCATCTGCCAGGGAGGGGGTGGATAGGCTTTATTGATGTCATCCACGCTGTACGAGTCAGCCACATTCCAACTGATCAGCTGGCCGTTCCAGACCACCACTTTGCCGACCGCTGTAATAAACCCGCCGGTCGCGCGCAATTCATCCTCGTTCTGGATCAAAATTAGATAAGTCTTCGGGCCTTCCTGACCGGCCCCCAATAAGTTAGGGAGAGCCAAGGCCAGTGATAGCGATTCATTGAATGATGACAGATATGGATCGAGGCGGGTTAACCAGGAGTGCGGCGTTGGAGAAAGTTTTGCGATGTCAATGCGCTGGCGAGCCTGGATGGCTTCTTGAAGGGTAGCTTGTGATTGCAGCAACGTTGGCTGGGCCTTCAACAACCTACTCGTCAATTGCTCGGCCTTGAGGTCACTTCGATTTTGTTGAATGCTTTGCCAGATCGGGAAGGCGGTTTGCCAGGTTTGCGAAGCGGATTGGGTTAAGTCGGAGGCCATCTCCAGTAAATCGCCGGAATATTTGATATCGCCTCCATAGATAGGCACCCAACTCAAACCAGGAGTCAACCATAACCACGGAGTACCCTCCGTTCGAAGCTTCTCAATATCCTGATGCGTTTTATCCAATAGGGGTCCCGCTTGTTCGAGTGTTCCCAAATCCATGGAAGTTAAGTTCAACTGTTCCAGGTTTGTACCATCGCTTTTGACGGCTTGCATTAAACGGTAGAACTGCCAGCCTTTTGCACCGATAAGGATTATGGCTATCAAAAACGCAAAAACGAACCCCCACAGCCAGAGCCGGCGCCAGCGATTTGAAGCAGCATCTTCTGCCTGTCGCCGTTTGAGCCGACGGCTGGATGGATCACGGTCTTCCTCATCCAACAGGACTGAAGGCATCCCTGTAGAAATGCTCAAATGCTTTTCGTGGTTGAGGAACAGCTCCGCCAAATCCTGCAAGCCCATACGGTGCCAGTCGCTGATGGTGCTGTTGGCTGCCAGGTCCGGTTCATCTCCTATGAGCCGGTAAGCTTGAACCTGTTCCGGCTTGAGTTGATCCGCCGGCGCACCATACACAAATAACAAAATGGCCTGGTCAATCCGCCGCCAGGCCTCCCGTAAGTTATGAGGAACCATACGTCCAAATAATAAAGGCGCAAAGTAATTAGCCGCCAGAATGCCAAAACGCCCCCAGCGGGTATCCAGTCGTTTCCCATCCTGAGGTGGCGTGGCTGGCAACATTTGCCGAAAAAGTTCCCCTACCGTTAGCGCAAGTTGCTCACCCGGGCTCTTCCCCGCTAGAGAGGCGTCCCGCGCGACAGCTTCCCGAACTGTCAGGCTTTTTGCCCAGGGATGTGAATCGAGACGATCTGGGAAACGGAGGTTCTCAAGGATTTGCCTCAACAATTGCAGGTACGAATTCGAATTCACAGTTTATGAAAAGTTCATTCTTTCATTTGGAAACCGGGATGATCACCCAATCTCCAATGGCCAGGCGGCAGTTATCAACACACGCGTTGTATAGCCTCAGTAATACAGAGTCCACCTTCAATTGTCCAGCAAGGTCGTCAATTGTGGTTTCCTGCTCAGTGACCTCATAAGTTTTAAAACCGGGCAAGGTGGAATCCACTATTTTGAGTCCGGGAGATATCACGATCACGCTATTTGCCCATAACGAAGGCTTCATGGAATAATTAATGGACCGAATCACCTCCGGCGTTGTGGCATAGGTCGTTGCCAGAATATCGAAGGTTTCACCTCCCCCGACCCGGTGAATAAGGAATTGGTGATCACCAACATTAATCAGGACTTCCAGAGCATGCACCTGTGGAACAAGGGTGGCCGTGGGGACGAAGGTCGAAGTGGGTGCGGGACTATTGGTCGGTCGGATGAGCGTTGCAGACGGTCGGATGGTTGCTGGAACGATTTGCGAAGACGTCGCCGTGGGAAGGGGTGCAACAAAATATTGCCGGAAATATTGAAATCCGAGCATGCCGAGTAAGAGGAGGCCAATAAAGAAAGCGAGCAGTCCTCCGGTTAACCCAAATCGCGGGGAGCGATGCCCCTCGCCAGCTCTGAACTCCTGCGGAAGAGGCCTATCTTTAGCCTGCTGGTAGACAGGGCAGTTCGCATGTGAAGGGCCCAGACAGTAAGCTTCCTGGTGTGCCTGCAAGGGAGCAGCAGGAGGTCGACAATAGTAGCAGAGGTTACTGGTGGAAGGATAGGAATAGAAGACACTTGGATCATCCTTCAAGCCAATGTGGGGGCAAGTTGATACCGTGAGAGGGTTCAGTGGTTTTTCCACGATTTTCTCTGATCTGATTTGCTAAAACTCTTCCAGCAAAAATACCTGATCGTTTTTTTGTTTACTATTCCGTGTCAACATCGTGGTCCGAGTCAATACTCGATAGTCAGTTCAAGCCCGCCATTCATCAGCGAACGCTGGGCGCTTTCCAATATTTTGACGATCTTGAGGCCGTTTTTTCCATCACTGCGCGGTGTACATTCGTTACGGATGCAATGGATAAAGTGCTCGCATTCGGCACGCAAGGGCTCGGTCCAATGGAGTGGGATGACCATCTCAG
>PMLN01000023.1 GCA_003158885.1 Anaerolineae bacterium | reverse complement strand
AGTCGCTCTCTTTGCGCCAGCCCGCAGGGCTTCCGCGTAGCGTACTGAGCAGGCGGCTGCGCGGAGCACCCTGTGGGTTAGCCCCGCGGAACAAGTCGCAGAAAACCGCAGTTTGTGCCCACGCTCAGTATATATGGCGTGAAATGCTAATCCGGCATATACAAACCACCGCTTTGCTCCATCCAGTCCGCCACGCGTTCAACTGAGGCATTGATGTTGTTATCGGAAACATCCAGGTTCAGGCTGGGTAGCTGCGATTTGACGATCAGTTCTCGCCCAGACTGCCCTGGATTACAGGCGTACCGCACCCGGTGTTTATAACTTGCCGAACACCATTCGGGATTTGACAGGGTATCTTCCGTCCATCACCATGCCAGTTCTCGTGGTGTGGGGCGAACGCGACCAGACCTTGTCACCGGTCTCTTTTTCGCAGCTTGTCAGCGCACTTCCAAACGCGAGAGGCGAATCCACTCGCTCTGGCCATGTGCCGCACCAATCCAACGCGGAATGGTTTAACCAGGTTGCCTTGGGTTTCCTGAACACGCTCACCCTACGCCCATCTTAAAATTTCCAATTCTTTAAGGCAATCGCCCTTGCGGCCTCTTGAAGCCGTTTTGCAAGTGTGCTAAAATCCTATTAATTCGCCATATGTGCGGGCAAGCTGAATTGTTTCCCCTACATATGGCTGTATCATCTGTTCTATAAATGGAACAATTTCCTGATGCGTTGCCCTTATTGTAACTACCACGACTCAAAAGTCCTCGATACCTCCCACGACAGCCACGGCGGAATCCGCCGCCGCCGCGAGTGTTTTAAGTGTAAACAGCGCTTTAGCACCTACGAACGCCCGATTTTGGCTACTCCGCTGATTGTCAAGCAGGATGGGACGCGTGAAGAATTCGACCGCGAGAAGTTATTTCGCGGCATCCATATTTCGTGTGCCAAGCGCCCGGTCTCAGCCGAGGATATTGAGCGGCTGGTGGGACATGTGGAAGCGGAACTGCAGAAGATGGGCAAGTCCGAAGTATCGTCGCGCGTGATCGGCGATATGGTGATTAAAGGCTTGAAGGAAATTGATCAGATTGCGTATATCCGTTATGCGATTGTTTATCTGCGTCTCGATGACCTCGGATCATTGCGTAAGGAAATAGATAATCTTCTCAAAGGCTAGTTGAACGACGGCGTTCATCTCCTCCAGGCGGGGAGTGTCGCTGTCGTTTTTTGTTTGGATGTCATTGCGAGGAGCGCTCTTTGCGACGAAGCAATCTCCTCTTTACAATGCAGTGACAGTGCATCTTTATAAATTCTTGTTTTAAAGGAGAGAGAGCCGTATGGTCGCCAGGAATGTTCTTTCATCCAAGCCCGGGTTGCTTCCCACGCCTCCCATGCCGGAGGGATTACCGAAAGCCGAATTAACTGAAAACGCACGGCAGGTGCTCGAACGCCGCTATGTTCGCCGCGCCGACGATGGCAAGCCCGCGGAAAGCGTGGAGGAAATGTTCTGGCGCGTGGCCTATCATGTCGCCAGGGTTGAAGAGGCTTGGGGCGGCGATGTGATCGCGCGTTCGACCGAATATTATCGTTTGCTGGTCGGTAAAAAATTCTTTCCCAACTCTCCGACGTTTACCGGTGCGGGCACGCCGCTTGGACAATTGGCCGCCTGCTTCGTTCTGCCGATTACCGATGATATGGGACGTGATAGCGCGGGTATTTTCCAAACCCTGCGTGACGCGGCCTTGATCCAACAGACCGGCGGCGGCAACGGCTTCTCCTTCTCGCGCCTGCGGCCGAAAGGTACGCTCGTCAAATCGTCGGCGGGACAGGCCACCGGGCCGGTTGGATTCTTGCGCGTCTACGATCATGCCTTTGGTGAGATCGCCCAAGGCGGGACCAGGCGTGGCGCCAATATGGGTGTCCTGCGCGTGGATCATCCCGATATCGAGGAATTTGTTACCTGCAAAACGGATGAGAATCAGATCACGAACTTCAATATTTCTGTGGGCATTACGGATGCCTTTATGCGTGCCGTTCGTGACGATCAGGATTGGGAACTGCGCTTCCCGGATGTGCATGACCCGAAGTATCGTGAAGTGCGCGGCACGTTGGAACAGATGGAGAATGCGGGCGTGCGCATTCACACCTATCGCAAGGTGCGCGCCCGTGAGTTGTTCGATAAGATCGTCGATCAAGCGCATCATAACGGCGAGCCAGGCGTCTTGTTCCTGGATGCCTCCAATCGCAGCAATCCGGTGCCGCATTTATATCCGCTTGAGGCTACAAATCCATGTGGCGAGCAATGGCTTGGACCGTACGAGAATTGTTGTCTCGGCTCGGTGAATCTTAACGAGCATTGCGGTCCCGATGGCGCTGTGGATTGGGAATCGCTGCGCCGGAGCGTGGTTACCTCCACGCGCTTCCTCGATGATGTGGTGGAGGCCAATGCGTATGTGCCGGCTGTCCCGCAATTGACCGAAGCCGCTCACAAAGCCCGCCGCATCGGCTTGGGCATCATGGGCCTGGCTGACTTGATGTATCATGTCGGTGTGCGCTATGGATCGGATGAAGGGCAGGAGTTCGGCGCTCAGGTGATGGAGTTCGTCCGTTATCATGCCATGCAAACCAGCATTGAACTCGCTCAGGAGCGCGGCCCCTTCCCGGCCATTGAAGGCTCCATCTACGATATGGATAACGTCACGTGGACCCCGCCTCAGTCGCTGGTCAAATACGAGCATGACTGGGGTCGCCCTGCCATCCGCTGGGATGCGGTCACGGCTGGCATTGCAAAGCATGGCATCCGCAACGCCGCACAGACCACCGTCGCGCCCACCGGCACGATTGCCACCGTAGCCGGTTGTGAAGGCTATGGTTGTGAGCCGGTCTTTGCGCTGGCTTATGTTCGCCACGTCAACGATCACGGCCAGGATTTGAAACTGACCTACGCCAGCCCGCGCTTCGATGAAGCCCTCAAGAAACTCGGGCTTGGTGAAGAAAAGCGGCAGGAGCTTGTTGAGCAGGTCATGGGCGAAGGCACCTGCCAGCACATTACCGAGATCCCGCCGGCCGTGCGCGCTGTGTTCGTTGTTTCCGCCGATATCACCGCCGAGGAACATGTGCGTATGCAGGCCGCCTTGCAGGCCTTCGTGGATAATTCGCTTTCCAAGACTGTCAACTTCCATCAGTCTGCCACCGTGCAGGATGTTGCCAAGGCCTATATACTGGCTTGGGAACTGGGCTGCAAAGGCATCACGGTCTATGTCACCGGCTCGCGCGAGAAAGTGGTATTGGAGACCAAAGCCACTGCCGATAAGAAAGAGGCTGGTGCAGGCACGGCGGGTCAGTCGTCCCTCCTGCATACCGAACGACCCATGATCTGGCACGATGGCAAAAAGCCTCGCCCGCGCGCCCTGCACGGAAAGACCTATAACATCGAGACGCCGGCTGGCAAAGCCTTCATTACGATCAACGAGAATGGCGGCACCCAGCCTTTTGAGGCCTTCATCAACACTGCCAAGGCCGGTTCTGAGACGGCCGCGGTCTCCGAAGCCATTGGCCGCCTCATCTCGTACATTTTGCGCATGGCCTCGCCTATCGCGCCGACGGAACGGATGCGTGAAGTGGTGCGTCAATTGATCGGCATTGGTGGCGGGCGTTCGCTCGGCTTTGGCCCGAACCGCGTGCGTTCCCTGCCGGATGGCATCGGACAGGTGCTGAATCAATACCTGCGCGAGAAGGAAGGCGCCAGCGATGATGCCGTGGCCGAGATCAAACCCGTTGCACAGCCGGGGATCTCACTTGACGATAAAGTAGATGATGTCCTGCCCTCCGCCATCAAGATTGGCGACCTTTGCCCTGAATGTGGTGAAGCCGCGGTTGTGAATGAAGAAGGTTGCCGCAAGTGTTA
>PMLN01000119.1 GCA_003158885.1 Anaerolineae bacterium | reverse complement strand
ATCCGTTGAAACGCTGAAAGGGGATATCGTTTCAGGCGAATCACTGCATGTGACGGTCAGCATCGGTGTGGCGGAGCTGGATGAAACCTGTATCTCCCTTGATGCGCTGGTGGAACGTGCCGACCGCGCCATGTACCTTGCCAAGGAAGATGGGCGCAATTGCGTCAAAATTTGGCCGCATGGAAAAGTTACCGCTGAATTAAAGCTAGCAAAGTAAGCGCGGCTTTCGATAGTTCTACAGGAGATTGCTTCGTCGGGAAGAACGCCCTCCTCGCAACGACATGATAAGTCGAACAAGTCAAAAAGTCTGAAAAGTCAGGAAGGTCTGAAGGGATAAGAGCGGAGATTTTGCAGTCCTTGCGTTTTTGGGATAAAGTTCTACAATAGGGACAACCCTGATTTGAGAGGGAAAATTATGACGGATGATGAGAAGCCTGATAAAACAGTAAATATCGGCGGCAATGTAATCAACTCAAACATTGTGGTAGGGGATAATAATGTCATCAATGTTGAAGCCCTGAAAACCGTTGCATCCTTATTTACCATCCAAGCGCCCGTTCAAGACTTTACCGGCCGCGCAAAGGAACTTGAAAAGCTAAAAGCCTCTTTTGCGAACGGCGCTATCATCACGGGCGTGAGCGGCGGGGGCGGGATCGGCAAGACCGAACTGGCGCGCAAACTCGCCCAGGAGATCGCAGATAACTACCCCGATGCACGCATGGAGATCAACCTTCAAGGCACGTTGGATACGGCCTTGACTTCCGATGAGGCCATGCGCCGCTTGCTCGAGCCGTTCCATCCGAACGAAAAACTCCCCGACGATCCAGATCAATTGAAGGGGTTATACCAGCAAACATTCGCACATCAAAAGGCTTTGCTCTTACTGGACAACGCCGCCAACGCCGCGCAAGTCCGTTCCTTGATCCCGCCGGCACCCTCGGCGGCGATCATCACATCCCGCCAACATTTCTCGTTGAGCGAATTCGGCTTCAAAGACCCCCTGCGTTTGGAGGAGCTTTCCCCGGATGAAGCGCTTAAGCTGTTGCGCTCGGCTTCTGAAAAAATCAAGGAAGCCTCGGATGCAAAGAGCGATGAACTCGCGAAGCTCGCAAGCCTGTGCGGTTATTTGCCGCTGGCCTTGCGCGTGGCGGCTGCGCTTTTGAACGACAGTCCCTGGACGCTCGACGTTTTGATCGCTCGTTTGAAAGACGAACGCACGCGGCTGGAACGTCTGAAACGCGAGGATGACCGGGATTTGGATGTCGAAGCGACTCTCAATCTTTCTTACAACCTGCTCGATGAAAGTTTGAAAAAATATTTCTGCATGGCTTCGGTATTCAGTGCGCCGTTTCAGAATATTTCCGCGCGAGCCATATGGAATATGGGAGAAGAAGATGACGTTGAAGGTGTTCTCAACCGGCTGGTCAATCGGAGTTTGCTGAATTACTTGCCTGCGCAGGAAGGGCAGGGCAGCTTATACGCCCTGCACGACCTGACGCGCTTATTCGGGATCAAATGCTTACTTAAAAATAACGAAGAAGCCAGGCAGGCCATCTCAAACCATGCCGAACATTTCCTGCAATTGGCCAGCGCTGCCAATACTGAATATAAAAAAGGCAGCGAACATGTTTTGATCGGACTTGATAACTTCCGTTTCATCTGGCCGGATCTATTAGCAGCCTATGAACGCTGCCTGCCGGAACAAAAAACATTTCCGAGACCGGAATCTGCCGACCGCTGGCTTAGCGATTTTCCCAGCATGTGTATTTATGTGCTGGATTTGCATCTTCCGCCTCGCCGGAGAATACCCATCCTGCAAAACGCGCTGGAGGCCTCTCGGCGTTTAGCCGATAAACCGGCAGAGGCAGGTCATCTCGGCAACCTGGGACTGGCGTATGCGGCCTTGGGCGATATGCGCAAAGCCATTGAGTTTTATGAGCAAGCCTTGGCGTTTGAGCATGAAATCGGTGACCGGCTCGGCGAAGGGGAAGACTTCGGCAATCTGGGGAATGCGTATGCGGCCTTGGGCGATATGCACAAAGCCATTGGGTTTTATGAGCAAGCCCTGGCAATTGATCGTGAAATTGGCGGCCGGCGCGGCGAAGGTTATGCACTTGCCAACTTGGGGCAGGCGTATAAAAAGCTTGGAGACAAGGAAAAAGCTAGAAAGTATTGGGAAGGGGCTTTATTAATATTCCACACCATTGAAAGCCCGAATGAGAAATCTGTACAAAATCTGTTGAATGAATTGGATAGTAAATCAGAGGACGAATCAAAAGGGATGACCGTGCAGGATTTTGTTCATGGCGCAATTTCTGCCGCCAAAAACCATGCGCCCGAAGCCGCGCAATATTTTGATGCAACAACCAAAATGGTACGCGACCCCAACGCACCACTCGAAATTCAGGAATTAGGTAAGGTTTTGCAAAGGATACTCACCGGCATCAAGAATCCCGACCTGTCGCATTTGCCGGAAGAGCTTGCCAATTTAATCAAAGCCGAACTGGAGAAATAGCATTTCATGGGCTTCTAAGTCGTTCACCACGGAGATCACAGAGAGAAATAAATGAAAGAACTCTGTGCGCTCTGTGGACTCTGTGGTGAGAAATCCCCAATCCCCAATTACCAATTACCAATTACCATGGGTTTCTTCTCTGGTCAAAGGCTGAAAGCCCCTCACTTTTAGCGGGTGTGCCATTAACTCATCCAAGTAACGAACTGCCTTTGCCTTGGGAGTTTCTGCAACAAGAATGACGCGTACGCCATCCTTGAATTTTCCTTGATATTTCTTGGGGACTTCAATCACACCGTTCTTGATTTTGGCTTTGAATTGTACGGTTTCCATTTTGTGCCTCGACCTCAATTATAGCAGACCTCCGAGCTGCTTACGCAAAATCTCGGAGGTCAATCACCATCATCAATTTCAATCCGCCGCGACCGCATCCGAGACTTCGGAAGTCTGCTCCTCAACCACGCCATACTGCACTTCCAATTCATGGCGGAACTGCTGGGTGTACAAACGATAATAATGCCCGCGCTTGCGCAGTAGTTCTGCGTGCGTGCCCTGCTCGGCGATCTTGCCGCCTTCGATCACGATGATGCGGTCGGCGCGGCGAATGGTGGATAGGCGGTGGGCAACGACAAAGGAGGTGCGGCCTTTCATCAAGGCTTCCATGCCGCGCTGGATCAAGGCCTCGGTCAGGGTATCCACCGAGGAAGTGGCTTCATCCATGATGAACAGTTCAGGCTTGGCCAAGACCGCGCGTGCCAACGAGATCAACTGCTTCTGTCCGACCGAAAGCAGGTTGCCGCCTTCGCCCACGTTCTGTTCGTAGCCTTTTTCGAGCCCTGCGGTAATAAAATCATCCGCACCGGCGATCTTGGCTGCATTCTCGACCTCGGCGTCGCTAGCGTCCAGTCTTCCATAACGGATGTTCTCGCGTACCGTCCCGGAAAACAAGTGCGGCGTCTGAAGCACGATCCCGATGCGCGAATGGATGGATTGCATGGTGTATTCCGTGTAATCCCGTCCGTTGATGCGGATCACGCCTTTGCAAGGCTCATAGAACCGGCACAGCAGATTCACGATCGTGGACTTACCGCCGCCGGTCGGCCCGACCAGGGCGATCGTCTCGCCGGGATTCACCTTCAGCGTGAAATCGGACAGCACTGGGTTGCGGTCTTCATAGTAGAAGTCCACATGCTCAAACTCGATCTCTCCTAAAATGGTTTTGGCAGGCACCGCGTCCGGCTTGTCGTGGACATCCGGCGGCGTATCAATCAACTTGAAGATGCGTTCCGCCGAAGCGATGGAGTGCTGCATCTCGGCATACACACGCGCCAGATCCTGTATCGGCCACATCATGAAGGTCAGGTACGAGACGAAGGCATTGATGCCGCCAATCGTCATGGCGCCGACCATGATCTGATCGCCGCTGTACCAGACGATCATGCCGAGCGCGACCGCGGCGATGATCTGCACGGTGGGGAGGAAGAGCGCCGAGAGCCAGGCCGCGCGGTAGGAGGCGTGATACATGCTGCCGGTCAACTCCTGGAACTCTTTCAGGTTCTGGTCTTCGCGCTGCAATGCCTTCACCACGCGCACGCCCTGGATGTTCNNGAGTTGGCGCGGCGGCTCTTGCGGAACTCAACCAATATCTTCTTGCGGAACTGCACGGCGATGACCATCATGAGCGGGATAATGACCGAAACGATCAGGGCCAGTTTCCAGTTGATGATCGCCATGAAGAT
>PMLN01000054.1 GCA_003158885.1 Anaerolineae bacterium | reverse complement strand
GAATTGTCATTGCGAGCGAAGCGAAGCAATCTCCTCGGGGGTCAGTAGGTCCCTTTTAACGGGAGATTGCTTCGTCGTTGCTACGCGGTTCTTCTCAATGCCATTTATGCCTTCGCCTGCCTCATAACCTCACTGATCTGCTCCAGATGATCCGAGGCATGCTTCAATCCCGAAGCGAATCTCGAAACGGGTGAGTAGGGCAGATACCCTGCTGCGGGAGCATACGTATTATCCATATGGGGTGGGTTGGGCCACATATCCAGCGCGGCCAGACACATCCGCCGCGATTCTTCCAAATGCTCTTGGCAGAAAGCAATTGTCTTCACTTCTTGAAAGGGAATTTCCCAACGTGAGCGCCCGTGGAATTCCACGCCGCGCGCCAGTTCCTGTGAAAGCGAGGCCGATTCTTCCATCGAAGCCGTCAAATGCACGATCACATGGCCGAGCGTCCATGCTAATTCGCCTTCGCCTTCCTTTGCAAATGGATCATTTGCAGTTGGGTCGACGGGTTGAAAGGTGACATCCGCATCCGTGGCGTTGGCAATACGGCGCAAAATCTCATCGTACATTTCAGTGAGTTCGCGGCGCAGATCATCTTTGGTCAAACCCTCGACCAGGGCCTGTACAGTCGCTTTCTTTTCCCTCACCAATTCAAAATTGAGCATATTTCTCCATTGAAATAATTCGATTGGCTTTGCCACGTTTTTTCATTGTATGCTGGCAATTCACAACGCCGGCAGTGCGCCCTTACCCTAACCATCATGGTGGAGTCGCTACTTCCGTAAGTTGTCTCAATTAGGGTGAAGAAGATTATGCGGCGCATTTTATAATCAATCCAAATTCCGGGGTTCAAGGAATGAAGTGACCCCTTCGAGGATTTGATACAAGCGTTTTGGAGAAAGAGTCCCGATGTATTCGCCAAGTTGCCTTTTGTCTACTGTAAGTAATTGAGACACATTAACAACACTTACTTTGGGTAAATTCGCTTCGCCTTGTTCCAATAAAACATTCCCTGGCAATTGGGAATATTTGAGGTTGGAAGTCAATCCACAAATAATAACGGTGTGTATTTTGCTTTGATTGTACAGATTATTTTGGATAACCACGTTTGGGTGAGTGTAGCCAGGTTCTGATCCGGATGGATCATCCAATTCCACCCAGTAAACATCACCCTGATTAATTACCATTGTCCCTCCACAAGGCGGCGATAAGATTGGCGCATTCTGCGTCTCAAAACTTTTTCTGATTCATCAGGCTCATCTGCGTACACAGCGTTGACCTTTTCAAGTAAATCACGATTTTCCTGCTCGCGGATGAAATCTTCCAACGCAAGTACAAACAGGCGGCTGCGTGAAACCTTCATTTTGCGAGCAAGGGCATTTGCCTGAGTGAAGAGAGATTTTTCAATTGAAATTGCGGTTTTTATGTTCTCCATTTGTTATACCTTTCTTTATACCATTAGTATAACGATTGTCAATCTTTTGGTCAATGCCTTAACTTTTCAACTGCCAACCTTCTAACTTTGCCACATCTTTTCATCATACGCAGGCAATTCGCAGCGCAGTGGCTTATCGCTTCGTTCGCCTAAGGCGTAGCCCGCTTGGATCAACGTTTGGATTTCGGAACTGCCCTCGTAGATCATCGCGCCCTTGGCGTTACGCAGGTAGCGTTCCACGTCATACTCGTCCGAAAACCCATATGCGCCGTGAATTTGGATCGCCTCATTCGCCGCGCTGAAGGATGCCTCTGTGGCGAACTTCTTTGCGTAGGATGTTTGCAAGGTATTGCGTTTACCCATGTTCTGCATCCATCCCGATTGCAGGTAAAGCAGTCGCGCAATCTCATAATCCTGCGACATCCTGGCGATCTTCTCCTGGATGAGTTGGTATTCCGCAATGGGCTTGCCAAACGTGGTGCGCGTCCTGGCGTATTTTACGCTGGCTTCCAGGCAGGCGCGGATGATCCCGGTTGCGCCGGATGCCACCGTATAGCGTCCGTGATCGAAAGCGGACATCGTGATCTTGAAGCCCTCGCCTTCTTCGCCGATTCGATTCGCCACCGGGACTTTCACATCCTGAAAATGGATCCAGCCTGTCACACCGGCTCGCACCCCAAGCTTGCCGTGAATGTCGCCGCGCGTCACGCCTTTGGATGAAAGCTCGACGATGAAAGATGAAAGCCCCTCCGAAGGCTTGCTTGAAGAGGGGTTTGTTTTAACGGTTACCAATGCCAGATCCGCTTTGGAGGCGAGCGAGATCCACATCTTCTCGCCGTTGAGAATGTAAGCATCGCCGTCGCGTTTTGCCGATGTTCTCATGGCGGCCACATCGGAGCCTATTCCGGGTTCCGTAAAGACGCCGCATCCGATCTTTTCGCCTTTAGCCAATGGCACGAGAAATTTCTGTTTTTGTTCTTCGGTCCCCCATTGGAAGACGGTCATTGCGCATAAGCCGGTATGCACTGACATAACGACGCGCAGGTGGGTATCCACGGCTTCAAGTTCTTCACAGGCCAGGCCCAGAGAGAGATAATCCATGCCTTGTCCGCCATAGCGGACGGGGAAGGGCAGGCCGAGAATGCCAAGTTCGCCCATCCGCTGCAAAAGCCACGGAATTGGCGCCTGCTTACGGTCGAATTCCTTGATGACAGGCGCGATTTCCTTTTGGGAAAAGTCACGCACCGTTTTTTGTGTCATTTCATGTTCTTGGGAAAGGGAAAAATCCATGATTGCTCTGCATTGGCCGCGTTGATCGGCGGTGAATTTTTTCGATTATATCCCAGTTTTTGAAATTACCGGCCTTGCGGCAGGGAAAACTAAAAATAAAAATGCCCGGCGCGATTTGGCTTCGCGTCGGGCTATGACGATTGGGTATCTTCCATCAGGCTTTCCTCTCGATACCCATGTTGCTCAACTCGTCCGGGCTGGTGTTATCCACCAGGAAGTTCACACCGGCCAGGGCAAGCAGGAGCAGGATACAAATGGAACCTATAATGATCAGCATAGGCAACTCCTTTCTCGTTTAATATAACGTTTTACAATGAAAAAAGATACGCCCCCAACAGTACTGTAATTAAATTGCCACACAGTTTTGCAAGGGATAAACGTTGATGTTCTTGCCATATCTTTCTCTATTTTATGCTGACAGGATTACAGTTGGGTGAAGAAGCTTTGAACAAGTGATGTTTAATTTATGAACCCGCTCAGGTTGACAAAAGGCTCTTTTCGGATAAAATTCACCTCGCAGGCCGAAGTGGCGGAACTGGCAGACGC
>PMLN01000268.1 GCA_003158885.1 Anaerolineae bacterium | reverse complement strand
TGAAACGAAGACGGATCGTCCTCGGAAACTGCAAAAAGTTTTTAACGCAAAGACGCAAAGGCGCAAAGGCACCGAAAAATAACAGCCCAAACAAACAAAGACTCTTTGCGTCTTTGCGTTCTTTGCGTCTTTGCGTGAGGTAGGCCGGTGGTACAGCAAAGCGAGACAAGAAGGGAATTTGACGCCACGCTCTGCGCATCCGCTGTACACGCACGACCGGAGCGGCGGCGAAAAATGCCCTGGCTGCTATGGAAGACAGGGCATTTGGCCGCAATCCCCGAAGTATGGTCCCGCTAGTGACCGAGGCGTCCAATCCGAAGCTCCCTGACTGGCAGGGAGGAACGAGGCACGCTCTGGCGAGCCTGCTGTTACAGAAGTATATGGCACTTACAGAAGTTTATTATCTGCGCCGCGCGCAGGAGGCTTTATCAGGTGAGTAGCACCAGGGTTTTTAGCCTGGATGCAAAAGATTTGAGACCGAAGCGACCGCGACGTCGAAGGGATTAGCGTGGGTGAGGACGTGAGACCTTGCGGTCAGTTCTCGGCTGGGTCAGGAGACCCTTGCCGAGCCGAGACTGGCAGGGCGGAACGAGGCACGCTCTGGCGAGCCTGCTCTTACAGAAGTGTATGGCACTTTCAGAAACTTGCTTTAGAGATCATGCGAGGTTGAAAAAAAGAGAAGCGCCTGGGCAGGCGCAAGGCCAGCCCCAACAAGGGGGATTTTTGCTATAATCATTTTATTCTTGAGAAAAGGGATATTGTTATGGCGAATGAAGAGCAACTGGCGATTTTGAAGCAAGGCGTTGAGGCATGGAATAATTGGCGGAAGAAGAATGAAAATGTAAATGTAAAAATTGACCTCGAAGGAGCCGAACTCGGAGAAGCCGAACTCGGTNNTGGAACCCGTCTCCGTGGATCCGTTCTCCATGGAGCCAATCTCATTGACACCGATCTCATTGACACCGATCTCATTGAAGCCGATCTCCGTAAAGCCGATCTCAGTGTAGACGATCTCCTTGAAGCCGATCTCCGTGGAGCCGATCTCCGTGGAGTCGATCTCCGTGGAACCGATCTCCGTGGAGCTAAACTCAATAAAGCAATCGCATTAGCGACGAAGTTTATAAACCTTGATTTAAGCGAAGTGATTGGGTTGGAAGAAATAGAACATCAATTCGCCTCCACAATTGGCACTGATACGATTCAATTATCAAAGGGGAGGATTCCAGAGGCGTTCCTGCGAGGGTGCGGGTTAAGCGATATTGATATCGAGTATTCAAAGATTTACAATCCTGACTTGACCAACGAGGAAACTAATAAGATAGTTTATCAAATCTATGATCTGCGAGCGACGCAGGCGATACAAATCAACCCGCTGTTTATTTCATACTCGCATGGGGATACGGAGTTTGTGGATAGGATGGACAAGGCGCTGACAGAGAAAGGTGTGCGGTTCTGGCGGGATATTCATGATCTGAAAGCTGGAAGAATAGAAACACAGATTGACCGTGCAATTCAGCAAAATCGAATTGTTCTGCTAGTTCTTTCTGAACGTTCACTAGCAAGCGATTGGGTTGAGCATGAAGTGCGTAAGGCGCGCACGCTTGAGAAGGAGCTGGGGCGGGATGTGCTGTGTCCGGTGGCGCTGGATGAGAGTTGGAAGGAAAGCAAGTGGCCGGAGAGGTTAATGGAGCAGGTGATGGAATATAACATTTTGGATTTTTCGAAGTGGGAGGATAAAGCTACCTTCGATGAGAAGTTTGCCAAGTTATTGCAAGGCCTGGATTTGTTTTATAAGAAGCCGGAAGGATGAAGGGGAAAGTCTTATAGGTCGGAAAGTCTGACAGGTCTTACAGGACGGACAGGCTTTATCTGAGTTGGTGAAGATGTTGAAGCTTGCGACCGCCCTCACCCCCGTCGCCTTCGGCGTGCTGCGCGACCCTCTCTAATAAACGGAGAGGGGAGAATTTATAGATGGAAAGGCAATGACATAACAAGGATGGTGATGCGTCGCACCAAACGGGGAGGCCAGACCGTTTAAGCGGAGTAAGGCCATCGAGAAGATTCATTCCGTCAACTAAGGTGCGATGCAGGATACAGAGCTCACGTCCCTCACGCCCGTCGCCCCCTCACCCCTAACCCCTCTCCCACAGGCGGAGAGGGGAGAATTCATAGATGGAAGCATATGTAATATCCCCATGAACCATCTGATCCATTCCACCTCTCCCTACCTGCTCCAACACGCGAACAACCCCGTTGACTGGTATCCCTGGGGCGCAGAGGCTCTGGCGAGAGCGCGCACCGAAAACAAACCGATCTTCCTCAGCATCGGGTACGCGGCCTGTCACTGGTGCCACGTGATGGCGCATGAATCCTTCGAAGACCCCGCCATCGCGGCATTGATGAACGAGAACTTTATCTGCATCAAGGTGGATCGCGAAGAACGACCCGACCTGGACGCCATCTACATGCAGGCCACACAGGCGCTAACCGGCTCGGGCGGCTGGCCGATGTCGGTCTTCCTGACGCCCGACCTGCGCCCCTTTTATGCAGGCACCTACTTCCCGCCCGCCGCGCGTTACAACATGCCGTCCTTCCGGGATGTACTGCTCGGTATTATCAACACCTGGAAGGATGAGCGCAGTGAAGTGGAGCGCGTGGGCAACCAACTCACGCAGCACCTGGGGCAAGCCTTTTCCATTCAGACTCAAGCTGACGGCCTCACACAGGAAAACCTGAACCAGATCACAACCGCCATCCTGGATAATTACGATTGGGGCTACGGCGGCTGGGGCGCGGCGCCCAAATTTCCACAGCCGATGACGATCGAATATTTATTTCACAGGTCGCTCACAGAACCGGCCAAACGGGATGCAATCCTAAAGACCGCACTGCACGCCCTGAGAGCCATGGCGCGCGGCGGCATGTACGATGCAGTTGGCGGCGGCTTTGCACGCTATTCCACCGACAACTTCTGGCGTGTGCCGCACTTCGAGAAGATGCTTTACGATAATGCTCAACTAGCGCTGGCCTATCTGCACGCCTGGCAGATCACGCACGAACCCTTCTTCAAGCGTGTGGTCATCGAAACGCTGGATTTCGTGGCGCGTGAGATGACGCACCCGGAAGGCGGATTCTATTCATCACTGGACGCAGACTCACAGGGCGAAGAAGGCAGATTTTATGTTTGGAGCAGGTCGGAGATCCGGGAGGCCATCCCGAACGAGGCAGATTTCGAGTTCTTCAGCGCGGCCTACGGGATCACGGAAAAAGGAAACTGGGAGGGCAAAACCGTCTTACAGCGCGCACTGGATGATGCTTCGCTGGCAGCACGCTTCAAACTGGAAGAAGAGGCGGTCGCCGCCAAATTAGACGATTGCCATGCCAAACTGCTGGCGGCGCGTGCTCAGCGGGTCCGCCCCAACACCGACGATAAGATCTTGACGGCCTGGAACGGATTGATGCTGCACGCCTTTGCTGAAACGGCCCGCGTCCTGGATGAAAAGGAAAAGGCAGTGGAATATCTTATTGTGGCTATACGCAGCGCCGATTTCTTGCTATCCAATCTGCGTTCGGATGGGAAATTACAGCGTGCCTGGCGCGCTGGAAAAACGACCGGCGAAGTGTTCCTCGAAGACTACGCGGCGCTGATCATTGGCCTGCTGGAGCTGTACCAAACGGACTTCGATCCGCGCTGGTTCGCGGCCGCTGAAGAACTGGCCGTTGAAATGATGGCGCGCTTCAGCGACACGGGCGGAGGTTTTTTCGATACACCGGATGACGGGCAGACCTTGTTGATCCGGCCAAAAGACCTGCAAGATAACGCCACACCCTCCGGCAATGCACTGGCCTGCGAGGCGTTATTGAAACTGGCGGCCTTCACCGATAAGGCGGAATATCGCGAGGCGGCGGAGAAGGCGCTGCGCACGATCACAGACTCCGCCATGCGCTATCCGATGGGCTTCGCACGCTGGCTGTGCGCGGCGGATTTTGCTTTCGATAACGGCAAACAGGTTGCCGTGGTCTTCAATCAGAAGGATGAAAGCGCACAAGAATTGATGCGATTGATCTGGAACGAATACCGGCCGAATATGATCGCGGCCGCCTCGGCTTATCCCCCGCCGCAAGACGCGCCGGCGTTATTAATGGATCGCCCGCTAAAAGAAAATAAAGCGACCGCCTATGTGTGCGAACATTTCGTTTGCAGACAGCCGGTGAACTCGATCAAGGAACTAAGACAATTGCTTTAGCAAGATGCCGAAAAAGCAGTCCACAGATTTCACAGATTACACAGAGTCTTTTTGCTTTATTTTCTCTGAGAACTTCGCAACGCACTTATGATCCCTATCTTAAGATATTGACCAGCCTACTATTTTGTCTACTTCTCGAATCCTACAGGAGATTGCTTCGAGAAGAGCACTCTCGCAACGACATAATGATATTTCATTTCGGCTTTAGATACCCCCGCAAAATGCTCATAACCAGTTAAGCCATTCCAAGTAATATAATGTGATGTAAAAATTTAATCAGTCTGAACATGGAGAACAATGAACATAAAGCACCGAATCATATCCGCGCTGATGGTTATCCTTATTGCAGCGGGATGTGCAACTTCCCAACCCAACGGCAACGCATCCAACGGCCCACAAGGCATTCACAAGATCAAGCATATCGTGATCATTATGCAGGAGAATCGTTCCTTCGATTCCTACTTTGGCACCTATCCAGGCGCGGACGGGATCCCGATGAAGAACGGAGTCCCAACGGTCTGTTCGCCGGACCCCAAAACCGGGCAGTGCGTCCAACCGTATCACGATCCCAATGTGGTCAATACCGGCGGAGGCCACGGCGTAGGAGCCGCGCTTACCGACCTAGACGGCGGCAAAATGGATAAATTCGTTGAGGTACAGCGGGCCGCGGTCCAAACCTATTGCCAGCATAACGATGATCCAAACTGTTCGGAGGGAATGATTGGAAGCCAGCCGGACGTAATGGGCTATCATGACCGGCGCGAAATTCCAAACTATTGGGCGTACGCAGATAACTTCGTGCTTCAGGATCACATGTTCGAGCCGACTGCATCCTGGAGTCTCCCTGCCCACCTTTTTATGGTTTCGGAATGGTCGGCGAAATGTGCCAGCCACGATCCAATGAGCTGCACCAGTGAAATTGATAAACCCGACAGCCTCATCCTGGGCGTAACACCATACAAGGTACCCATCTATGCGTGGACAGACTTGACATACCTGTTATACAAGAACCACGTTTCATGGAGATATTATGTGGCGCCAGGAACCCAGCCAGATTGTGATGAGATTACAGGTCCAGTGGCTTGCACACCCAAACCACAGAAAGCAACCACGCCTGAGATTTGGAACCCGCTTCCATACTTCGATACGGTGCACGAAGACAATCAATTGGGCAACATCCAGCAACTGGATAAATTCTACACTGCCGCCAATAACGGCATACTTCCCAATGTCTCGTGGGTGATTCCAAATAATAGGACGAGCGAACACCCGCCGTCATCCATTACGGTTGGGCAGACCTACGTCACCGGTTTGATCAACGCCATCATGCAAGGCCCGGACTGGTCAAGCACGGCCATCTTCCTGGCCTGGGACGACTGGGGCGGCTTCTACGACAACGTCGTGCCGCCGACGGTCGACGGCAACGGCTACGGCCTCCGAGTCCCGGCGCTGGTGATCAGCCCGTACGCTCGCGCGGGCTATATCGATCATCAGACCCTGAGCTTCGATGCGTATCTCAAGTTCATCGAAGACGACTTCCTGGGGGGCCGGCGACTCGACCCGGCGACCGACGGCCGGCCCGACTCGCGCCCGGACGTCCGGGAGAACGCCCCGCAGCTCGGCGATCTCAAGGCCGACTTCAACTTCAACCAGCCGCCCCGGCCGGCGGTCCTGCTGCCGATCGACCCGACGACGGACCTCACATAGCGGCGGGCGCCCCGGCCGGCGGTCCTGCTGCCGATCGACCCGACGACGGACCTCACATAGCGGCGGGCGGCCCCGAACTCGCCGCGCACAGCCCCCGCCGTTCGATCGCGGCGCGCCTCCGAACCCGCTGCCCGCGGCTGCCCCTGCGCGCGAGACGGGCCCGCCGCATTTCACACTAGGCCCCTGATATATACGCGCCATGCTGTTGTTATGAATTCGAAATGGACTACCTGCCCGTAGTGATGGGGAACGAGGTTCCCGCTGGGTAGCGGCGTCCGCGGCATCGGCGGCGGT
>PMLN01000202.1:9077-10805 GCA_003158885.1 Anaerolineae bacterium | reverse complement strand
CGATAAAATTCTAATCCGAGAGACGAATGGTAACACCGGAGGTGTGGACATTATCAGCGCGGGCGACGATTTCGGAAAGGTCACACATCTCCCTGTCGCATCTTCAGCATTCTGGTCATCAGATGGCAAATCTGTGTATTACTATAACAACGAGTGGTTCAACATACAAAGCGACGGCACAGGCGCGCAGCCCCTGAAATGCGACTTGTGTTCCCTAGCGTCCAATCCATCAAACCTTGTAATTGCCGAATCGCCTGACGGGAAGTGGATCGCGATTGGAACCACAGATGGAACGGTCATCATTGCTAATTCATCCAACTTCAACCAATTCAAGTTGGCGTCTGTCGGCAGTTATGTAAATCAAATTTATTGGTCGCCCGACAGCCAGAATCTGGCCGTGGATGTCGATACGAGCTCCAACCAATCTGACGTGATCGTTCTGAAAGTGGACGGGACAGTTATCGAAAAACTTGTGCATCCCCAAGGTGCAAACTTTATCATCACATGCGGATGGTCGCCTAACAGCAAGCAAATAGACCACCTGGCTATATTTTCCACCGATTCCGGTCTTTATCTTCACACAATAGGCCAGCAACCGCCATTCCATTTATTATCCATCGACAACCATGATCTAAACTGCCCGATTTGGCTGCTTGCCAGTCCATAAAAATACAAGGAAGGATGCCAACGCAGTGTGGCTGGAAATGATGCAAGGGGAAAGATGCGCGACACAAAGGTGTAGAAAGCTGGCTAGCGAGGCGCTACGCTACAATTACTTATAATTACGATGAATAAGCAACGCTTATTTTGTCAAACAGGATAGTCTACCTCAAGCGAACAGCCATATCCGGCAAAATGGTCAATGAACCCGAACGACAATAAAAACTCTCCGCAAGTTTGCAAATATGCAAGCAAGCACGTGTCTGAAATCGGTTGCGGCGGCGGACGATTAACATGAATATGCAAGGATAATCTCCTGCATAATTCGTGCTTCTTGTACATGGTTTATTGTGCCATCTGTCCATGCACTCCAACAACCAAATACTTTAGAATAAAAAAACAAGCTCACATGTTCCTACAAAAACGCCTGCCCAAGTTGACAGACTTTACCAGCGAGCGCGTTCTGCGCCTGGTCGCGATCCTTGTCGGCGCGTTTTCCGCTGTCGTGTACCTTTGGGTCGCGCTCAGCCGCATCTCCTATCCCTTCGACCTCGAATGGATCGAAGGCGGTATGACCGAAATCGTCCACCGCATCCTGAGCGGTCAAAACATTTACACTGCGCCGGGTGTGAATTTCACTCCCTTTCTATATCCGCCGCTTTACTTTTACCTATCGGCACTGGCCGCAAAATTTACCGGCTTCAGTTTCTTCCCGCTCCGGCTGGTATCCTTTGCCGCCTCGTGCGTATCCGGTGCGGCCATTTTTGCCATCGTTCGCCGTGAGGCGCAGGATGAATTCCCGGCATTCATTGCAGCCTCCCTATTTTTCGGGATGTTCCATGTGACGGGCGCATGGTTGGACTTGGCGCGCGTCGACTCGCTCTTCCTGGCTTTCCTGCTCTTGGCGTTTTACTTTGCGCGTGCGACCCGACCTTCCTCAGCGGCCTTCGCAGGGATTTTTGCGGCGCTGGCCTTCCTGACAAAGCAAACCGCGCTGATCGCTTGCCTGCCTCTTGCCAGTATCTAGGCATAGTTATATCGGGATTACTAATATTACAGCGCAAGGTT
>PMLN01000202.1:0-9055 GCA_003158885.1 Anaerolineae bacterium | reverse complement strand
TCTGACATTGCGCTGTAATGCTAAGCCATCAAATTGCACCCAAGTCCTTCACACTTCTTTGGTCTCTCGCGGGCATCCTTTACAGCTTTATTACGGGAATGGTACTCATCAAACTCAACGATGTCACATCCCAGCCGGAAAGATAAAGCCTTTGCAAATCGCTCCGTCTTTTTAGCGCAAAAACGCCCTGCACAAGCGAGGGCGTTCCTGAACCCTTAAGGAATTTCAATTAGAAGCATTGATTCCGACGCCGTTGGAAGAAGCGTTTACGGTATAATTCCAGTCATGCAACGAAACATTATCGGTGTACGTTTTAACAAGATTGGAAAAGTCTATCACTTCGACTCATCCGCCCTGCCCGATGTGAAGGCCGGCGAACATGTGATCGTGGATACCGCACGCGGCAAGCACCTGGGCGAGGTGGTCATGGTTTTGCGGGAAACTCCGCCCATGCCCGAAGGCGGATGGAAGTCCGTCGAACGGCGCGCCACGCCGCGCGATCTATTGCTGCAGCAATCCTGGCAATCCAAACAAACCGAAGCGATGATCAACTGCCGCGCCCGCGCCGCCGAACTCAAACTGGGCGGCGTAAAAATCATCACGGCCGAATACAATTATGACGGTACGCGGCTGGCCTTCCTGTTCAGCACGGAGACCGAAGATAAAGCCGATCTCAAGTCCCTTAAAAAGGATATGCAGGATCTGTATCCGAACACACATACCGAACTGCGCCAGATCGGCCCGCGCGATGTGGCGAAACTCCTGGGAGGCATGGGCGCCTGCGGACTCGAAACCCGCTGCTGCTCCAAATTCCTGACCGACTTCAGCCCCATCTCGATCAAGATGGCGAAGGAACAGGGCATCTCACTCACGCCGGAGGAAATCACCGGCATGTGCGGACGCCTGCGCTGCTGCCTCATTTACGAATATGATCAATACGTGGAAGCGCGCAAGCTGCTTCCCAAGCGCAACAAGCACGTGGTGACGCCGCGCGGCGAGGGCAAAGTGGTGGACGTGATCCCGCTCAGCAATAAAGTCATGGTGCTGCTTGAAGGCGAGGAAGGCAAATCCTTCGTGGTGACTTTCGACCTGGAAGAACTGCAGCCCTGGGATGAACTCGAAGCCTTGCGCCGCAAATCTGAAGCGCCCTGCGACCGCCATGAAGGCGGCGGATGCACCTGCGGCAAATCGGGAAATCGGAAGGCGTAATTCGATATTCGAAATACGATACTCGACATTCGATATTAGATACTCGATATTAGACATTCGGGTTGGTTGATTTGATTTTTGCAGTTGACTGATCCATCTCACATACTCATAAACCACCATGACAGAGACTTCCAAACCTGACGCCTGGGAAAAACCTCAAAACATTTTGGTCGTGCTCGCCCACCCCGACGACCCCGAATTTTTTTGCGGCGCGACGCTCGCACGCTGGGCACGCGCCGGACACCGGATCACCTACTTCCTCCTGACCTGCGGTGACAAGGGCTTCAACGATACGACGCCAACAGGAATGACCACGGAAATGCTATGCAGTATCCGGCATGAAGAACAGGCAAACGCCGCAAAAGTCATCGGAGCGCAGGCAGTTCACTGGCTCGACCGTCCCGACGGTTATCTCGTGCCGGACCTCGACCTGCGCCGCGACGTTTTGCGCGCCATCCGCCGCTTCAAGCCGGATATTTTCGTGACCTCCGATCCGCAAAATTTATTTGCCGGGTACGGCATCAACCACCCCGATCACCGCGCCGCCGGACAGGCCGCGCTGGATGCCGTCTTTCCCGCGCCGGGGAACAGAACATATTTCCCCGAACTCCTGGACGAAGGATTGGAACCGCACAAGCCCAACGAAGTGTGGGTTACGCTGACCACCCAACCCAATGTGACGCTGGATGTGACGGAAACATGGCCGATCCGATTAGCGGCCCTGCTCGAACATAAAACCCAGGTGGGCGATCCCGAAGCATTCAAGGAACGCATGAGGCTGCGCCATACCGAAGACAGCACGGACGAGAACCCACGCTACGAAGAAAAATTCCGCGTCATCAAATACGGTCAATAGACCTCTTGCATAAGTAATATTTAGAATCCTATGCTGAAGAGAAAAGATTAAACACAACCCTGAGAGAACGCAGGGCATAGGACACGAAGGGAAAAAGATCCATGATTTTAGGAACGCCGCTCTTCTTCCATAGGACTTTTGCAAGAGGTTAAATAGAAAAGCAGCTTCCCGACGCAATAGACATTATCGGAAATAATCCACAGATTTCGCCGATTACGCAGATTAGAATTTTCAAGAGAAAAGTCTGCGAAAACCTGTGTGATCTGTGGATAAACAAAACTACAATCCTTATTACCGATAAAGTCTAATGAACATCGTCAACGTCCGCTATCATTCAACGAATTACTATGCGCTCGAAATCAACGGCGGGAAACTCTTGATTGACTGCGGCTGGCCCGGCACTCTTCCGCAATTCACGGCCGAATTAAAACGCAAAGGCATCTCCCCGTCCGAAATCCACTACATTCTGGTAACCCATTTTCATCTCGATCATGCCGCGCTGGTACAGGATTTCAAAAACCTGGGCGCAAAGCTGATCCTGCTCGAAAGCCAGATCGGTTTTAGCGAGCCAATGGCAAAACAGATCAAGGCAAAAAATATGCCCTACACCGAGATACGGGAACAGGATAACCTGATCCTAAAATTCGATGACAGCCGAAAGTTCCTGGCTTCGATTGGGATCAAGGGCGAGATCATTTCCACGCCCGGCCACAGCGAAGACAGCGTGATGTTGATTCTGGATGAGGGTCTGGCCTTTACCGGCGATCTGCCGCCGCGCTTCGCCATCCCGGATGAGAATCAGGCCGCGAAGGAAAGTTGGGATAAAATCCAACATCATAAGATCACACGGATCTTTCCGGCCCACGGAAACCAAACCTGACCCGCCCAATAGCGGAAAAAACCAGCTTTAAACACAAAGGACACCAACGCTTTGCGTGCTTCGCGAAGTACACGAAGGGAAAAAGATCCCTGATTTTAGGAGCGTCGCCCTTCTCCCATTGGATTTTTGCAAGAGATCAAAGGAGAAATACCATGATTGACTTTATCAAAGAAGCACGGGCATTGTTTCCCTATACCCAATCCATGCGCAGGGACTTTCATATCCATCCCGAACTCGGATTCCACGAAATCCGCACAGGAGGCATTGTCGCCAGGGAACTTGAAGGGCTGGGGCTGGAAGTGACGAAGGGCATCGGAAAGACGGGCGTGGTGGATAGAATGAAATACGCCCCGGTCGTTTGTATTCTTCTGCTGGCAGCCTGTGCGTCCACGGGTCCGATCTCCACACCCGTCCCGCCAATGCCGCCGAGCGCCACGCCGCTTCCCATCACAGCCACCGTTGAGCGGTGCGCCTATGTCGAGGCCTATCAAAGCCTGTCCGGTCTCACGGCACAGGTTGATCAAGCCATCAAACAAATCCAGCCCGATGCAAGCGGGCGCGCGGAAGCCTATGGGGAGAACTGCGTTTATGCCAGCAGCGGCCAAGCCACATTCAGCGCGATGGAGACGGATTTTTACTTCACCATCCCCGTGAAGGATTTAAAGGATGACAATGAACTCGGCACCTGGATCATTAATACAATGAAGATCGTCGAGGCCTTGCCAGCCAGTTCCAGCGCCGGACCCCAGGCCGGTTTTGTCGAATTCACATTCAAGACCAAGGATGATCAAAAAAATCTGCGCGTCCAAATTGGCAACTATGAGAGTCTGCCGGCAAATATCAACGCAAACGAGATCATTCCAACGCTCTTCCCCAGCCCATAATCGATTCAAGAATTTGTAAATCACCTTGCCCAAAACTTCCCGAAGGATTTTTATAAAGACCTTTGGGATGTTACTTAACTGATGTTCAGACTTAATCTTTTTTGCCACACTTGTACGCGCACCAAGTACAGGCGGATTTCACGGATTGTCACGGATTCTGAGTTCCAATCTGTGGTAATCCGTGAAGTGAAATCTGTGGCCGGTTTTTAAGAAGAATGGAGAACACCACGGTTGATTGCAGTGCTATCAAAAATATAAAGATCACAATTTTTATAAGTTAGCGACCGAGCAATTGCATAAGGAAAGCCTGTTCTCCACGCTCATCCTTTATCTTTTCATCCAGCCAGGCGTTTCGCAACTTCCGCAAGATGACCTGATATTGCGGCCCAGGCTCAAGGCCGAGATTCTTCAAATCGTGACCGGTGGTTTTCGGTTTGACGTGCCGCCATTTCAGCATATAGGTCTCAAGCGCCTGCTTCGCTTCTCCACGCGGGGCGGCGAGCGAAACTGCAGCTATGGACGATAAAGGCAAGGCATCCAGACGTTCCACGCATTGGCTGGGTTTGAGATGCGCAAAAGCAGGCAAACCAGCCAATAGCTTTGAGGAAGCAAGCAGCGACTTTAAAAGCGGCGCGGTGAAATGGAGGCGCTTATTGAGAGAAGTAATTTCCCTGCCCGATAAAGTCATCAGCCACAAGAGCCAGCGTACATCTCGAAATCCGATATTCGATGAGGCGATATTCGATATTCGATCATTCGATAATTCGGGATTGGAAGTATTTTTAGCGGATTCAAAGCGTCTCCGCATTGATCCATCAAAATGCAAGGCGGGATGAACGGATTCCAGCAAACCGAGCTTATCCAAACGTGAAAGCATGAGCGCGGCGTTTGGCTCATCCAGGATCAAATCCAATTCGTGCCGGACACGCTGGGGGGAAAGCGCGGAGATATATGCTCGTGCTTCAGGGATAAGCGTGCGCGTATCCTTTGCGATCTTGAAACGATAGCGGGCTTCGTAGCGCACGGCGCGAAACATGCGCGTCGGGTCATCCACAAAGGAGCGCGGATGCAAGATGCGCACCCAGCCGCCTTTAAGATCATCGAAACCGCCGAGTTCATCGTGCAATTCGCCAAAGTGAGCGCCATCCAAGCGAACCGCCAGGGTATTGATCGTAAAGTCACGGCGGCGAAGATCATCGGCGAGACTTCCCATGCGGACCGTGGGCAGCGCGGCGGGATACTTATACGTTTCAGAACGGGCGGAGATGAGATCGAGGAATACGCGATTTACGATTTCCGATTTACGATTTCCGATTTCCGATTCCCGAATATTCCATTTGGCGGTTCCAAACTTTGTGTGAGCAGTCACCCGGCCGCCATACCTCGAAGCGAGAGAACCTGCCAGCTTAATCGCGTCCCCTTCCACCACCAGGTCAAAGTCGAGGCCGGGATGACCCAGCAACAGGTCCCGAACGAAGCCGCCCACAATATAAATAGGAAGCCCCAGGAGAGAGGCTTCACCTGCCACGCGCTGAATCAAGTCCAATTGCGCCGATGAGATATTTTTTTTCAGAGAATCGGAAAGATTGCCAGCCACCCCATTATTTTATCCCGGAAATCGTGTATAATGTNNAGACTGGCGAGCCGTTTTTGTTTTATGATCCACGAAGTTCACGAAGAAACACGAAGGTAGTGATGAAAATCTCAGTTTTTGGTGGGACGAAACCCAAAGAAGGTTCAATGGCTTATGCAGAAGCGCAGGAGCTTGGCAGGCTGTTGGCCGAGCACGGGCATGTGCTTCTGACGGGCGGCTATATGGGCAGCATGGAAGCGGCCTCACGCGGCGCGGCGGAGGCAGGCGGGCATGTGATCGGCGTGACCTGCGAGGATATCGAACAATGGCGGCCGATCGGCGCCAATGCATGGGTCAAAGAAGAGTGGCACAAGAGAACGCTGATGGAGCGGCTGCAGGGTTTGATCGAAGGCTGTGACGCGGCGCTGGCCCTGCCCGGCGGCCCCGGCACATTGACCGAGATCGCGCTGACCTGGAATCTCATGATCATCGGATCATTGTCCCGAAGACCGTTGATCCTGATCGGGAGCGGGTGGCAGAACGTGCTCGACCAGGTTTATCAATCCTTTGATGAATATATCTCCACAACGCAAAAAGAATTGGTACAATTTGCGCCGGATATAAAGACTGCCGTGAAATTGTTGGATTCAAAATCATAAATTAGACATTATCGGAAATAAGAAAATCATCCACGAAGAACACGAATTTTCACGAAAAGGCAGCTGAAATTTATGTTCCTTCGTGAACTTCGTGGATAAAAAAAGTTAATTCCGATAAAGTCTATTCAATATCGTTGCGAGCAATCCCGCTTGGTGACAGAAGATTGCTTCGCTTCGCTCGCAATGACATACCACAAGAGGAAAAATGGCTGAGGAAAAACTACCTACAAGAGCAGAAGATTTCGCCGAGTGGTACAACCAGCTTGTGCTAAAAGCGGAATTAGCGGATTATGCGCCCGTGCGCGGCTGCATGGTCGTGCGGCCTTACGGCTGGACGCTGTGGGAAAACATGACGGCCGCGCTCNNGCTCGACCGGCGCTTCAAGGAAACAGGACATGTCAACGCGGCGTTTCCCATTTTGATCCCCATGTCCTTCTTTGAAAAAGAAAAGGAACACGTGGAAGGCTTCTCGCCCGAATTGGCCGTGGTGACGCATGGCGGCGGCGAAAAACTCGAAGAACCCCTGGTCGTGCGGCCCACTTCCGAAACGATCATCGGATATATGTATTCCAAGTGGGTCAAATCGTGGCGCGACCTGCCCATCCTGATCAACCAATGGGGCTCGGTGGTGCGCTGGGAATTGCGCACCAAACTTTTCCTGCGCACCACCGAGTTCTACTGGCAGGAAGGCCATACAGCCCACGCCAGCGACGAGGAAGCCATGGAAGAGACCTATCGCATCCTCGACCAGTATGCGGATTTCGCCATCAACGAGGCGGCGGTGCCGGTCATCAAGGGCGTCAAGAGCGGAACGGAAAAATTTGCAGGCGCGGTGATGTCCACCAGCATCGAAGGCATGATGCAGGATACGCGCGCACTGCAATGCGGCACCTCGCACTTCTTCGGCCACAACTTTGCCAAGGCATTCGAGATCCAATATCTCGATAAAAACAATACCCTGCAATACTGCTCCACCACTTCGTGGGGACTTTCCACCCGCATGGTCGGCGCGGTCATCATGACGCACGGCGACGATCAGGGGCTGATCCTGCCTCCCCGCCTGGCGCCCTTTCAGGCGGTCATCGTGCCAATTTATAGGAACGAGGCCGAGAAAAGCATAGTGATGCCTGTGGCCGAGCAGGTCTTCGCCGAACTCAAAGCAGCGGGAATCCGGCTCAAGATGGATGACCGCGAAAACGTAAGCTCAGGGTTTAAGTTCAACGATTGGGAAATGCGCGGCGTGCCCCTGCGGATCGAGATCGGGCCCAAAGACGTGGAAAAAGGCACGGTTGCGCTGGCCCGCCGCGACATCGCCGGAAAAGCCGGAAAGTCATTCGTTCCCCATGCGAACCTCCCCGCGACCGTGAACGGCCTGTTAACCGAGATCCAAGCCGCCCTGCTCAAACGCGCCACTGAATTTCGCGACAGCCATATTTTCGATCCCAAGACTTACGATGAACTGAAGGAAGTCGTACAAAACGGCTGGGCATTCTCGTGGTGGTGCGGCAGCAAGGAATGCGAAGCCAAGGTTAAAGAAGATACCAAGGCTACGACGCGCTGCATTCCCCTCGACCAACCCGGCGGCACAGGCAAGTGCATCGTGTGCGGCGAAAAGGCCGAGAAGAAAGTTTATTTCGCAAGAGCGTATTAACCGTTTCAAGTGTCAGGTGTCACGTGTCAAGCAAGAGTACACGTGACACCTGTTTTTGTATAATCATGTCCTCGAACCTTATATTTTATGCCCGCCATTGATCTGAACCGTCTCCGCAAACAGGCCGCGCGCCTGGCCGATTTCTTCTTCGTGCCGGATGAATTCATCCGGCATTTAAAGGAGATACTCGACTTTTATGTGGACCGCTCGATACGCAAGCAGGCAGTCATCGCGCCCGGCGAGAACCTGCCTTCCTACCGAACGCCAAGCATGATCCTGAAACAGATCGAGCAGGAAATCCGGCGCAACGCAAATGAATATCCAGAGGCGGCGCTGGAATTGGCGGACCGTCTTTGGGATGAAGAAGCCCTCGAAACGCACCTGCTGGCCGCGTTTTTGCTGGGAAGCATCCCACCGAAAGAAGAACGATTACTGGCGCGTCTAACCGCATGGACAGGACAAATACGCGACGCGGGCCTGCGCGCCAAGCTTTTGAATAGCAGCCTAGCTAGGATGCGGAAGGAGACGCCGGATCAATTCCTGCAATTGATCACAGAATGGCTCCAGCCTGAACGAACGCGGTTGTGGTCGAACGGACTGCAAGCCGCCATCTCCGCCATCGCAGATCCGCTATTCGTCAATCATCCGCCCCTGCTCAAGGCGCTGGAACCGCTGATGGAGGCCGCGCCCACCAAACTTCAGGATGAGATCGAAGAGTTCGTGTTAACGCTGTATAAGGCCTCACCGACTGAAACCATTTATTTCCTTCGCCAGGTATTAACCGATTCCCATGATCCGATGACAGCCGTCACATTCCGGCGCATCGCCCCCGCCTTCCCCACTAAGTTGAAAGATGGAATACAGGAATTCATCCGCCCCAGGCCATTATCGGATTCATGAAACATGACTTGAGCACTACAGGAGATATGGCTTTCTCAAATTAATGTCAAGCAAGTCTTTTGAACCGCCACGCTCGCGACCCTCAAAGTACAAAGGGCAGGCGGGCGCAAAGAAAACCTTTTAAACTTCGCGTTCGCCTGCCCTCGTTCCCTGCCCTNNTTCTTCAAGGGTTGAGGGTGGCGTGTTTTGCAGTTGATTTTTTCCGAATTTCGAAGTTTGCCCAACTTTGAAAACCATACTACAGGAGAGAGATATGCTTGATCCCAAGCGAATCTTATATCTACACGGTCTCGACTCAAACAGCCAAACGTATAAAGCGGCGCTCATCCGGGCGGTCTATCCTGATTTAATCACGCCGGATTTTACCGGATCGCTGGATGAACGCATGCAACAGCTTTATCCGATCCTCGGAAAGGAGTCCAACTGGACTTTGATCGGCTCAT
>PMLN01000055.1 GCA_003158885.1 Anaerolineae bacterium | reverse complement strand
CCGAAGGAAAGGTTCCTGAGCCTGCCGAAGGATCCGTGTTCAAAAGGTTCTTAATCACGGCAATTCTCAATGAGCCCCAAAATTTGGTCAGGACAAAGAAGGGCAGGCAGTGTATAATTCATCACAATTCGCCGTACAGGAGATAACCATGGAAAAATATCGGGTCCGAAGCGCTTCGGGCTGGACAATGTTGGTTTTCGGTGTTCTGGCATTCCTGCTTGGGCTATTGGGCTTGATCCGGCCCGAACTCGTTTTATCCATCCTCGGCTTCAGCGTGCTGGATCGAACCGCACGCGCCGCAGGCGATTACACGCTGGTATTCATGATCGCGGCCTCCATGGCTTCATTCAACATGGGCGTCTACTACATCCTGGCCGCATTCACCGATTTGAAACAATTCTTCCTATGGACAGTGCCGTTTCGAATTGTGACCTTCACCGTCTTCACGATCACAGCGCTGACAGGCCTGGCCCCGATGCGTTTCATCCTGGTCGGCGCATGGGAAGGGTTGGGGGCCGTGATCACCGGCCTGGCCTTATATTTTGAACGTCCACGAACCAGGAGGGCGGGATGAAATCCAAATGGATCGAGTACCATGGCAAGAAGATCTTTTACCAGGATTTTTCCGCGTTATTCTATAACTCCGCGGCAGTCAAGGAAGAACTGAAAGCCGTACAGGAAATTGTCTTGAAAGAGCCCGAGAACTCGGTGCTGGTGCTTTCCACCTTCAAGGATACGCAGATCGGCGCCGACTTGATGTCCGATCTCAACCGGGCCTCGGAAAGAACCAAGGATCATGTCCGCAAGACAGCCGTGCTGGGAGTGACCGGATTCAAGCGCACACTGGGCGATATGCTCACAAAGTTAACAGGACAGTCGCTGAAGTATTTCGAATTCGAGGAAGAAGCCAAAAACTGGCTGGCGCAGGACTGACCACAACGAAAAACCATGTACACTCCTCCCTCAATGCGAGGGGAGTGTTGTTTTATACGATCTTCGATCGAGAAGTTCATTATCCAAGGCACAAAATCCAAAATAACAAACCAGAAAAAATGGGGGTACAATAGCGGCTTGCGTGTTCAAGAAAGGAAGAAAATGCAGCAGATAAAAATAACATTAATCGTTACCATGGTTGCGCTCGTGCTAACTGCCTGTGGAGGTAACCAGGCAGCACAAACCCCGACCATCAGCGTCTCCGATATTCAAACCATGGCAGTTTCCTCGTTTGTATTGGGATTGACACAGACTGCCGAGGCCATGCCGTCGCCCATCCCAACGGATACGCCCGTACCCACCAATACAATCCTGGCATTCAGCACCTTTTCCCCCATCAGCGGCAGTACCACACCGGGCGCTCTATTAACCAGCCCGACCGCCTCGTGCTACGGCCTGGCCTTTGCAAATGTGGAGACCATTCCAGACGGCACGAAAATGAAAGCCGGTCAAAAATTCACAAAATCCTGGACGGTTCAAAACACCGGCAGCTGCGGATGGCAGGCGGGCTTTAAATTTACACTGATCAGCGGCAATCCGATGGGCGGCTCGACACTGACATTACCGATAGTAGTTAGTCCCCAGGCCCAGTACCAAATCTCGATCCCAATGATTGCCCCTGCCACCGCCGGTGAAGTAAAAGGCACATGGCGAATGGAAGATGCAAGCAACAGCTTTTTTGGCGAGTCCATCTGGGTAGATATTGTGGTAGAAGGCGTGACCGGGACCAAGACTCCGAGCGTCACAGCAACGCCCACGCCATAAACTAAAAACGTAAAACGTAAAAGCAAATGAAGACAAAGAGTGTGATCATCATTGCGATACTGATAGCGCTGGCGCTGGTCATGGCAATCGTTCTACGCGGCTCCAATCAGGCCATGCAGAATCCGACGATCCGTTCCGTCAGCGACGTTCAAACAGCGGCGGTAGGCACCTACGCGTCCAGCCTGACCCAAACCCTGGCAGCCAAACCCACCGCCACTTCAACCCCGGCGGCAACGATCACGCCCACGGCGATCCGCATTACGGCAACACAAGGAACTGAAACACCGACCCCTGCATGCTATCACCTGCGCTGGATCAAAGATGAAACCATCCCAGACTTTTCGAGGATGAATCCGGGTGAGACATTCACGAAAACATGGCGGGTGATAAACAACGGAATCTGCACATGGAAGGCGGGTTTCCAGTTTGCCTTCTATGGAGGCGACCCGATGGGAGGATCCAATTACACACTGACACAACCGGTCGATCCCGGTCAGCAAATGGATTTGTCCATCCCAATGACCGCGCCGAGCGGCACGGGCATCGTGATCAGCACATGGCGCATGTCCGACATCACCGGCTGGTTCTTCGGCGATGCGCTGACGGTGAAGATCGATCTGGGCGGTGAAACGCCAACACCGTAGAACTCATGATCCACAGATTGCCCAGATTACACAGATGGACGAGCGGTCATAAGGACATAAGAATGATTTGTGATGAGGAGAAGTAACCCATGGCAGGAAAAAATAAGCGCTACACAAAAAAGAAAAACCAGAACGGATTGAACGGAATTCAATGGGCCGGCATCTGTGTTATTGCACTAATCATTGTTGCTGGCTGCGGGTTCTTCGTGACCAGCCGACAGCCAGCACAAAACTCCGGTGCGCAGACCTCCGCCGCAGTACCGACCGTCAAAACTTTGCAATGGTCCTCCCCGCCGCCGATGACGATCGATACCACCAAGCAGTATTTCGCCACGGTCAAAATGGCAAAAGGCGGCGAGTTCGTGATCCAGCTTTACCCTGATAAAGCGCCGATCACGGTCAATAACTTTGTCTTTCTCGCTCAGCAGGGATTCTACAATGGAGTGACGTTCCACCGCGTCCTTGATGGTTTCATGGCTCAAGGCGGCGACCCAACCGGCACAGGCAATGGAGGTCCCGGCTATCAATTCGTCAACGAAAAGAACGATCTGGCGTTCGACAAAGCAGGCGTAGTGGCAATGGCCAATGCCGGGCCAAATACCAATGGAAGCCAGTTCTTCATCACGTTTGGACCGTATGGCTTATCCGAAAGTGGCTACACCATCTTCGGACAAGTGATCAGCGGCATGGATGTGGTCAACGGTATCACCCGCCGCGACCCGACGAACAACCCCACCTCCCCCGGTGACGCGATGGCGAGCGTGACGATCTCAACGAAGTAAAGAACACAATCCCCGATATCAAAGATATCGGGGATTGTTGTTTAATTGAACCATACGAAACTTCCACAGCACCTGGTAAAAAGCAAAACACCTAAAATTCCCTGAAGCCCACCTTTTTATGACCATTGCACTATTGGCACCTTTTGCCTGATCCCTTCCGCCAGCATCCAACTGAATTCCGCTACGAACCGGTTTTATTCAAAATGTGACCATATTCGAGGGCGGTGAATGGAACCTTCGGAGCGTTTTGCGCAACATGAGTTAACAGTTTTGTCAGTCAAAAACATTTCGGTTGACAATGGAAACCGTCCGCTTATAATGAAAATTGTAACAATTGCAGCTTGAATTCGGGAGGAACCCGTGGGCCGTGAAATTTTCATTTCCAGATTGTTGACTTTCATCCTGTTCTGCGCGCTGGCGCCTTCCCTGCCATCTCGACCCAGCCGGGCAGTGAACGAGACGAACACCGTCGCTCCATTATCCTCCGACTTTTACGATATCGGAACGCCCACCCTGACCGAGATTTGGGTTTCGCCGTTGGGAAATGACGCCAACAGCGGACTGACCATTTATGCGCCACTCCGTACCCTGACCGCGGCCTGGAACAAGATCCCGGCCACGCTGACAACCAGCGGTTATCGCGTGAACCTCCTGCCTGGCACCTATCCATGCGAACCCGGCGAACCCGATAACTGCCAAAACTATTTCAGCGGTCATGCAGGTACTTATCAATATCCCATCATCTTTCAAGCCTATAGCGGCCCGGGGACCGTCGTGATCCGCGGCGGGTTCGACCTGAACAATCTTTCCTATTTTTACTTGATGGATGTGACACTGGCGGGCGGGAACCCGCTGCCCGTCAACAATTCAGGGAATAACCTGCTCCACCTGGCAGCCATGGACCATGTTCTTTTACGCGGCGACACGCTCAATGGGCCTAATTGCGCCTCGGATACCTGCACCAACCTTCAGGAAGTGCTCAAGGTTAACCAGGTCCAATATCTCTACGTGGAAAACAGCGCCTTCGGCGGAGCCTGGCACACCAGCGTGGATTATTTCGCGGTGCAATACGGTCATTTCTACAATAACGATCTCCACACCGCCGGTCAGTGGTGCATGTACGTCAAGGGCGGCACAGCCTACCAACGGATCGAAGCCAACAATTTTCACAACTGCCAATTGGGATTTTCCGCGGGGCAATCCGCCGATTATCCCTTGATGACTTCCCCATGGATTCAATACGAGGCTTACGACATCAAGTTCGTAAACAACATCCTCCACGATATCCCCGGTACCGGATTGAGCGCGGCGGGCGGCTATAATATCCTGTTTGCCTATAACACACTCTACCGCGTAGGCATTGCACCCACCATTGGCTATCCACTGTTCGAGGCTGTACACGGAGAACGCGGCTGCGCCGCCACCACTGAACTGCCTTACCCCCTGAACCGCTGCAATACCTATAACAGCCAAGGAGGCTGGGGGCCGAACTTCATCACCGACAGCGTGCCATCCATCCCCGATAAAAACGTTTATGTTTATAACAACATTTTTTATAACCCCGCTCCTTCCCAAACAGAATGGTCGCATTTCGATATCGAAGAGCCGATAAGCCGGCCAACGGGCTTCCCCAATGTTCCGAACCCGGTTACCACGGATGACCGGCTCGCGATCCGAGGCAATGTGATTTGGAACGGCGACGCATCCATGCCGCTGGGCATCGAGGATAAACAAGTCTGCCTGCCGGGCAACCCCACCTGCAATGAGGCGCAACTGCGCGCGGACAATTCGATTAATTCCATCGAGCCTTTCCTCGCCAATCCTGCGACAGGGGATTACCACCCGATAGCCGGCTGGATACCCAGCGTTACCACCTTCGCCATTCCCGATTTCATTTGGGATATCGCCAGCGTCCCAAGCGGCAACACGAGCAATGCCGTGCCCAGTGATTACGAAGGCACGACGCGCGGCGCTGTTGATCCGCCCGGGGCCTTCCACGGACCTTTGCCCCCGCGCGTGCTTTCCATCCAACGTGCGAATGCCAACCCCACCAATGCTGCCAGCGTGGATTTCACCGTGAACTTTTCCGAACCCGTGACCGGCGTGGATGCCAGCGACTTCCAAATCTCCACAAGCGGCGTCTCAGGCTCGGTCATGAGCGGAATCGGCGGCTCGGGCAGTGTCTACACTGCAACCGTAAATACCGGCACAGGCAACGGCACCATCCGGCTCGACCTGATTGACGATGACAGCATTCTCGATTCTCAATCCCATCCACTCGGAGGCGCCGGCACGGGCAACGGCAATTTCACGAGCGGCGAGACCTACACGGTCGTCAAAAGCAATGTCGCACCCACAGACATTTCCCTTTCGAATAACAGCATCAGTGAGAACCAGCCCTCCGGAACATTGATCGGCGTTCTATCCACCAGCGACCTTAATCCGAGCGACACCTTCACCTACACTTTCTGCGGCGGGGCGGATGATAATTCCTTCTCCATTGCAGGAAACACCCTCAACAGCGCAGCCATCTTCGATTATGAGGCGAAAAACAGTTTTTCCATCTGCATCCGCACCACAGACAGCGGTTCGCTATCGTTTACAAAAAGCTTTACCATCGCCATTATCGATATCCCCAATGTGGAACTGCTCACTCCGGCCAACGGGGCGAATACCAACAGCCTTCGCCCCACCTTCGATTGGAATAACTTTGCAGGCGCCACCGGTTACAACCTACAAATCTCGAAGAACAATACCTTCACCCAACTGGTGAACAATGTCAACCTTACCGGCCTGACGAATTCCAGCTATATCCCTGCCGCGAACCTGCCGCCCCACGCCACGCTCTATTGGCGGGTGCGTGCCAGCCTCAGCGCCTCCACTTACAGCGGATGGTCCGAAGTGCGCAGTTTCCAAACGGCAATCCTGCCACCCGGTATACCGATATTAATCTCCCCAGCCAACAACGCGCTGATCGCGGGTCCATCACCGCTGTTTGATTGGCAGAACTCCACCCTCCCAACCGGCGCCACTTTCGATCACTACCAAATCCAGGTGGCAACCGACAAAACCATCACGGCTCCCGTTCATGATAAGACCATCACCGGTCTGTCCAACTCGCAAGATAACAGCGCCATTCTGTCCACAGGAACCGCCTACTATTGGCGGGTGCGCTCCTTCAACACAGCCGGCAACTACTCAGGGTGGTCCACTGTTTGGAGTCTCAGGATCAAATACGCCGCGCCCACCCTCAACCTGCCCTCGAATGGCTCGACCGTGACAACGCTCCGGCCCACTTTCACATGGAACGCAGCCGCGGGCGCAGCAAGTTACACCATCCAAGTTTCGAGAAATGCCGGCTTTTCTGTGTTGGCCATCAACAAGACCGTGACGATCCCAAACTATAATGCGGTCGCCAACCTGCTCTCAAGGACAACCTATTACTGGCGCGTCCAAGTCAACGGTACATTCGGACCGAGCAATTGGTCGGTCATTTTCCATTTTGTCACACCGTAAAGCCTGCATTGCAATAAATGCCTTGCTCGACATAAAGAGTTTTAATCCAAAAAAGGAAGGTAACGATGAACAAGAATCAGATACAAAGCCACGCCTCACCCAAGTTCTTCAGCCCACTAAGGCTGGGCATATTGTTCATCCTGCTGGCCGGGTTGATCGGCTTTACGCCTCACATCAACACTGCCCAAGCCCGGCCGCTTTCCGCGCCGGACCCCAATCCGCCAGCAACAACCGTCAAGCTGATCTTCATCCACCACTCCACTGGCGAGAACTGGCTGCGAGATGATTACGGCGGCCTAGGAAAGGCTCTAAGCCAGAACAACTACTTCGTCAGCGACACCAACTACGGCTGGGGCCCGGCCTACGGCAGTGACCAAATCGGAGATCACACTGACATTCCCGATTGGACGGAGTGGTTCGCCAGCGCCAATACGCCCACGTACATGGCAGCGCTATTCACCGAGTACGGGCAACTCGCCGATTACACACGCACAGTGACAGACCCGGGCGGCGAGAACCAGATCATAATGTTCAAGTCCTGCTTCCCCAACTCCGCACTGGAGGGCAGCCCAAGCGATCCACCCAACCCGAACGGCTGGCTGACCGTTGGACATGCCAAATGGGTCTACAACCAGATCCTGCCCTACTTCGGCGCACACCCCGAAAAGCTGTTCATCGTCATCACCGCGCCGCCATTAATCGACGGTACCTACGCCGCGAACGCGCGCTTCTTCAACCAGTGGCTAATGAACACCTGGCTGTCGTCCAACAATTACACGCAGACCAATGTGGCCGTCTTCGATTTCTACAATGTATTGACCGGGCCGGACAACCATCATCGCTTCATCAACGGCGCGGAACAGCATGTCTTTACGCCTGGCATGAATACAGAGTATTACCCCTCGGGCGACGATCATCCGAACAAGGCCGGCAGTCAAAAGGCAACCAACGAATATATTGGCCTGTTAAATGTTTTCTACCACCGTTGGAATCCATCCGCACCTACTTGCTATAGTCTCGGCAAGGCAAGCTCTCCGGCGGCGGGCGGCACGATCAATGTAAACACTGCACCGAACTGCGGGGCCGCATCCTACTCCAATGGGACAAGCGTGGCCATCACAGCCAGCCCAAACTTCGGATATGTTTTCGCAAATTGGAGCGGCGATGCAAGCGGAACTTCCGTTTCAACCTCCGTGACAATGGATTCTTCCAAATCCGTGACCGCCAATTTTAGCGCGGCCACGGTGGTGCCGCCCAATGGCACAACCTTGCACAACAACCGCCCCACCTTCGATTGGGCCAATTATCCCGGTGCAATCGGATACCAGTTCCAAGTTGCAAAGGACACGGGCTTTACGCAACTGGTCATCAACATCACGCAAAGCGGCGCGGGCAGTTCCGCCTACACACCCCCATCCAACCTGCCCGCCAATGCCAAACTCTACTGGCGGTACCGCGCCAAGCTGACGGCATCAACCTTCAGCACGTGGTCGCCAACCATCACTTTACACACCGCCGCGCTGCCTCCCACCGCGCCGCAATTGGTTTCACCGGCCAACAACGCCCTGGTGACGGGACCCTCACCACTATTCGACTGGACGAATTCCACAATCCCAGCCGGCGCCACATTCGATCATTACCAAATACAAATCGCAACGAACTCCAGTTTCACCGGCATCGTCCATAATGTGAGCATCACAGGCCTGGCGAACTCACAGGATCACAGCGCGGTTCTCACCTCCGGCCACACTTACTATTGGCGCGTCAGAGCCTGGAATACAACCGGCAATTACTCAGCCTGGTCGGCGGTATGGATTGTCAAAATTAAGTAACTGATGTTACGCAGAAGGTCACCGCACCCAGCCCTACCCCCAACCCTCCCCAAATACCCCAACAAGCGGGGATATTTGGGNNAGAATAGATGAAAGACAGGTTACTTCGTACGGTGAATTAAGTAATGAGAAGTACTTACCTGATCATCTCGACCAGGTAAAGAAGGATAATTCCCGATGCTAAAAAACCCGGGAGAGTGATATGATATTTTGAGATAATTTGAAGAAAGATAAGGTAATCCTCATGAAACTCACTGAAGAACTGCTGGCGTTGCTGCGCCAGCCAAGCACTTGCTACATTGCCACTTTGATGAAGGACGGTTCACCCCAGGTTACCCAGACATGGGTCGACACTGACGGCGAGCATATTATCATCAACAGCGTGCAGGGCTATGTAAAGATCAAGAATATCAAGCGAGACCCACGCGTGACGGTGGTCGTCTCCGCACCGGATAACCCCACGCGCTATTTCCAAGTTCGTGGACGAGTCATCAGGGTCACCACGGATGGTGGAACTGAGCACATCGAGAAGCTTGCGCAGAAATACACCGGTAAGCCCTACGCGTGGTACGGAGGGCGCGAGCAGGTGCGCATGATCATCGTCATCGAGCCTGAGCAGGTCAGCAGTATGGGTGGCGGTTTTGGCCGACGACCAGCCCTAACTTCCCCGGCAACGCAATGACCGCGTTCCGCGAGTTCCAAAGCTAAGTCTTTGTCCAAAAATAAGTTGGTCAATTCAGATTTGGTCGAATGGTGTAGTTCCATTCGGGAAACAATTTGTGCGGATGTAAATTAACATTTGCTTTTTCTTCTGGCGTAACTTTACGCTTTGTTTGGTAATGCTTTCTATTGAAATGTGCCGAGCAATGAAAACCTGTTGAGGTTTTGCTTGTTCGAATGAACTTTAACACTGTTTCAAAACTGACCAATGGCTGCCCAGCCCAATTTTGACTGATGACGCTGAACATCCGATGTTCAATCAAATTCCATTTGGATGCGCCAGGCGGATAATGGGTCACTGTAATAGCAAGTTGAAACTCATCCGCTAACTTTTGAAGTTCGACTTTCCACAGCCAACTGTCACAGGCATTGGCTCCGCCTGCATCAGCTTGAATGAGCAGGCAAGAACAATACTTGTAATGAACACTTCCGATTTCCAATAGCCAGCGCCGAATAGCGATAGATGCAAACTCGGCTGTTTCGTGTGACACACCCACTTCCATGAAACCTTTATTCTGTTGGATATCATAGATGCCGTATAACGATGCTTTGCCAATTGCATCAGTGAGAAAGTCGGTTGCCAAAACATCCAGAGGCTCTTTGCGTAACGTGCGTCCTTCATTCCGAAATTGTCCAATTTTCTCTTTTTTCTTGCCGTCTACGCTAATTTCAGGCTGTTTTTTGCGTGCAAATCGCTTTCTCTGCTTTTCAATATAACGCATTTGCTGATCACGCCGGGCATCTTGCTTACGGCTCAGACGCTTGCGATTGCCTCGCAGGGTATATCTCAAAAGGTGCGCCAAACGCGGGATAGTACTATGTTCAACCCGGAAACCTTTTCGCTTCAATTCGCGGGCAATCTTGCGACAAGTTTTTCGGGTCCATTTCAAGCCTGTCATTGGATCGCCAGCAGTTGCATCTTTCAACAACTTATCGAGTGCGTTCAAAATCCTTGGTTGTTTTTTTCGACCAGAAGACGTCCTGCTCCTGCACGACGAATTCCTGATGGTAGTTTCTTGTTCGAACGTTCAATTTCTTGACGACCTCGAACAATCGTTGTTCGGCTTAATCCCGTTATCTCTGCTAATTGTGATGTGCCACCTCGACCTTGTTCATTTGCCAGAACGCCAACAAAACGTCTTCTGTTTCTCTCGTTCAACTCCACAAGCACGCGATTGATCGCCTGATGTTGTTGGGCAGTTTTTCCATACGGATGTTTTGCGCAATTGTTACAAGTACATCTATGCATTTTTCGCTTGGTTTTCTTCTTCATTGTACTTGTCCTGTTTCGTTTTTTTTCAAGACAAGATTATCATATTTCAAAGTGTTCAACTTATTTTTGGACAAACCCTAAGGTGATTCTACCCGATTTTCAACCAAGATATGAATGGGGGGATTGTGCTACACTCTGAATAGCGAAACAGGAGAAATCAATGAGCCAAATTTATAAGTTACCTCTTATCCTGGAGCCACAACCTGAAGGCGGGTATGTCGTCACCTGCCCGTTATTACCTGAATTGATCACCGAAGGCGAAAGCGTACAGGATGCCTTGCAAAACGCAAACGATGCGCTCGCCGCGCTTGTGGAGGCATTGAAGGATTTGAAAAGACCTTTACCACCCGCCCTACAAGCAACAAAAGAAAATACTCCCCTTTGGGTTGAGACTGTTCTGGCTGTTTGAAAGAAAATTACTTATGATGACACAATTTTGAGCAAGGTTATTTCAGATGATCAAAGACTTCCGAGATTTTAGAAATCTCGGAAGTCTGCTTTTAGCAACATCCCACTTTGTTCATGCAGTAAATGACGAGGATATCAGAGAACATAGCGAAGTGAGTTTACTTTATTTATAAACACAAAAGACGCAAAGAGCACGAAGGTTAAGGGTGATAAAATAATTTTCATGAAGATAACTTTTGATCCTGTTGCCGATACCCTGACCATTATTTTCTCCGAAACCCCTGTCGCCGAAACGACGAGGAAAAGCCCGGCGTAATTCTGGATTACGATACAAAGAGCAACCTGGTTTCGCTTGAAATTTTGGACGCCTCGCGACGGGTGAACGTGCCCAGCAGGATTGAATATCAAGTGTCGCCTATTACAGAGTAAGGAAAATAGATATGGAAACGTATGTATCGGCAAAAGGACAGATCGTAATTCCGGCAGAGTTGCGCAGGAAATACGGGATCAAGAGCGGCACAAGAATTGTCATTACCGACAATGGAGATTCCATTACTTTAAAACCGGTTACGGAACAATATCTCAAGAGCCTGCAAGGCTCTCTGAGAGGGAAGGGCGTGTTGAAAGCGTTGGTTGAAGAACGCCGTATGGATCAGGAAAGGGAAGATAATTCTGGCCGCCAAAATACTTGAATCTCAAGTATTGATAGCCTTTTTTGAAGATGGGCCAAGAGCAGAGTTTACGCGAGGCAATTCCCGTATGAAACAAAAACCTCCGAGATTTTAGAAATCTCGGAGGTTTGCTTTAACATTTCACTTCATTCACATAATAAATGACGAGGGATTCGTTTGATACGAGGTTCCAGAAAGTAGATATTAGAAATGTAGCGGTTTGTCTTTGAATATTGTATCAAAGAGTAGGACAGCAGCCCCATCATTCAACAAGTTCAAAGTCTCTCTTCATGCCGCCTTTGAGCATTACCCCATTCTATTATTACACATGAGCCAGAACATTTAATGCTTAGTAGTATGAGGCGCTCTTCAGCTAGGGAAAATAGCGTGGCTGTACAACGAAATCAAATTGGGAGAGATTGATCTGCAATTCGGCATTTGTATTACCTAGATTCCTAACAAACGAATTAATCCACGGAAATTCAGTGAAGTAGCTGGCATAATCAAATCAGACAAATCATCTTCCCTTTGCTCCCAGGCTGCGATAATACCTATTTTGAATCGTTCAAAAGCCACTTGTGGTGAGACATCTTCAACTCCTAAATTCTTTGCACGTTGCTGACTACGATGTAACCAAGAATTTGCTCTCGAATCCAGAGAGAGTCGAAGCCCTAATTGCGCCACTGCGCCGCAAGCTTCAATAAATGGCCTCAGATTAAACTTTTCATACAACTCTGCGAAAGCGACCGACAAACCATTTAGAGAGATCTTCGCTTGGTTATTATCAGGAGGCCGTTGCGAAACTTCGTCGCTGATTGAGAAAGCTCCTAACCAAATACTTAAAGAATAATTCCCATCATTTCCTTCAGAAGTGCCCCACTCGTAATAAAAGGCACGGGTGCGTTTGACAGCGCTAGACGCAGAACGAAATACTTTTACACTTGTTTCTGGCTGCCCAGCCTCCCTATAAAGTTGCGCTAATTTAACAATCAAGTAGGGATCATTTGGAGTAATATCCGAGAGGTCACGCGCTAATCGAATGCCTAATGCTTGGTCACCCTTTTCAAAAAAATGGGATGATAAATAATCCCACTCACCAAGATTGGGCACAAAGCCACCATTGACAAAATTTCTTAGGGCTGATTGAGCTAAATCTATATATAGATTACCTATATCCAAATCGGTCTCGGCAATTATTTGTAATGCAACCTCTGCCACGGAGCGATGACGAGTAAAGACAAATTGCC
>PMLN01000006.1 GCA_003158885.1 Anaerolineae bacterium | reverse complement strand
ATATCGTATGCAACTTCCCGGTCGTTGGTCATTATGATTTGATCGTCTGCATATCGCAGGTATGTAGATTTGGTTTCACTACATTGTTGCTTCATATAGGTGTCATACTCTTGAAGGTAGAAATTCGCTAAAATTCGAGAACAATCGCCTATTTCGTCTTGAGGGAGTCCTACTGTTTTACGCGAGTATCTTTCAAATTGGCGATTCCAGTTCTGCAAAAAGTGAAATAGTAGTTCAACAACAAAGCCTTGCTTTTTTTCAGTAGCCAAACGAATCTTGTCTTCAAGAATATGTAGATTTACTGTATCATAGAAATTAGCCACATCAAACTTTAGGAAAAACTGGTAATTTCCTTTTTTAGCATACTCATATGCTCTTTTTTGAAAATCGCGCCAGTTTTCAGACCACTTTATGGGGTTATAACTATTGAGCGCCATTGGAGAATCATCTGATACATCTTGTAAGTTCTCAATCTCTTCATCCTCCATTTCTTTTATTGGATTGCCAAGGGTCCATCCGCCAAATGTTCCATCAACTCGGTTGATAGCAATGAAATCTTCCAGCTGCTTTACACAAAAGAAATAAACGCAGCTATCTTCGTAACCAAATACTGGAACTATTCTAGATACTTTATTGTGTTTATCTGAAACAATATATCCTCGAGGCAAATCAGGGTAATATTTTTTGGTAAAAATTTCATCGTAAAGATTGCACAAAAAGTTCTTTTTATCTAATTTGGTATTATCAGGAATGGGAATTAAACTTTCATGAAGCTTGCTCCAAAATGTTCCTGAAAAAAGCAGCTCAAATTCTTGTTTGGTTATTGGCATAGTATTCATAGTATGGGGCTCCCTATAAAGCAGCTTTTTATTTGATTAATCTCTTTTCAAATATCTTTCTTAATTCTTCCTGCACAGCATTCCACGTTTGACTCGCATCCACCACGACCCACCTCTTGGGTTCCTGTTTGACCATCTCCAAATATCCGGCACGCACGCGGCGATGAAAAGCCACATCGTACGCATCCAGTCGATTCCATTCCGATGCGTTTTGTGTTTTGCGCTTTAATCCGGCTTCCACCTCGATATCGAGCAGGATCGTCAAATCAGGGGTCAGCCCGCCAGTCGCATACTTGACCAGTGTGCGGACTTCATCCAGGTTCTGCCGGTGGCCGTAGCCTTGATACGCAATCGTCGAGTCATAATAGCGGTCCGAAATGACCATCGTTCCCTCGGCCAGCTTGGGACGGATGACCTGCTCCACGATCTGCGCCCGCGCCGCCTGGTACAACAGCGTCTCGGTACGCGGGTGCATTTCTGTGTTCTTTAGATCGTGGATCACGGCCCGGATTTGCTCGCCGATGTCCGTGCCGCCCGGCTCGCGCGTCGCAAAGACTTTATATCCCTGTCCACTGAGCCATTCCGTGAGCGGCTTGATGTGTGATGTTTTGCCGGAACCTTCCGGCCCTTCGAGGGTGATGAACATATTCCTGCTACCTTACGATCAAAAATCCACCGGCGATCAGCAGGCCCGCCCCGATCAGCCGCGCCAGGTCAACCGGCCGGGTCGGCACGCCGAACAAGCCGAACTGGTCAATGAGGATGCCCATGGCCAGTTGCCCGATGATGATCAGCGCCAGGGCGGTGGTTGCTCCCAAACGCGGCATGGTGTGGTTAAGTGTCAAATATAAAATAAGCCCGAAACTGCCGGAGAGGAACATATACCATGACATGGTACGCCAATTCCGGATATTTTCGCCGCCGAGCGCCAGCAGCAGCAAACCGGACAAAATTGCTCCGCTGACATGTACTACAAAACTGCTGGCTGCGCTGCCGATCCGCTGGCTCATTTGGGACGCGATCGGTCCCTGCACTCCCACCGCGATCCCGCCCAGAATACCGATCAAAACCGTCAATATCACGTTCGCCATTTTGTTTATTCCTTTTGATTTGCGAAATGCCGGGTCCCGTTCATTTCTCATTATACGTTCATCTTTGAGTAATTTGATTGTCATTTTGATGAGCTAAAATCACGGTATGTTTCCGATATCAAACACTTGATCTCTTGTAAAAGTCCAATGGGAGTAGCACAGCGCTCCTAAAGTCAGGAATCTTTTTTCCCTTTTCCCCTTTGTGCCCTTTGTGACCGTTGTGTTTAATCCTTTTTTCTTCAGAACAGGATTCAAAATACTACTTATTTTAGAAGGAGTTCCTTATGATGTTCAAACGAGTTCTCTACATTTTACTGGTCGTGGTGGTTGCCGGATTATCCGCCCTGGGCGGAGCCGCAGCCGGCGGCTACGGTGTTTATCAGGCCGTTAAAAACTCCGCGGCCCTGCCCGTGCCCCTCCAGGCGGCCTTGCCTGCCAGCAGCGCCAGCCCGAGCACGCTTACCTTCAACGCCACCGATATTCAGACCGCCATCACCCAGGCTGTGCAAAAGGTCGGCCCTGCCGTGGTAACGGTGGTTGGTACGATTCCGGGACAGAACACGGTCTTCGGTTCGACCGGCAACCAGACCGTCAGTGGAAGCGGCCTTTTCATTTCCAATCAGGGCTATATCCTCACCAACAATCATGTGGTCGAGGGCACGCAAGATGTCAACATCATTTTGGCGGACGGCACCCAGCAAAAAGCCACCATTGTGGGCACCGATCCCTATTCTGATATTGCCGTGTTGAAAACCAGTGGAAAAGTTCCGGCGGTAGCCATGCTTGGAAATTCGGATATGCTCAAGCCCGGTGAAACGGCCATTGCCATCGGTTCGCCGCTCGGCGATTTCAAGAACACCGTGACCGTGGGCGTGGTCAGCGCCACCGGACGTTCCATAGATACCGGTAACGGCTACCAGATCGAAGGCTTGATCCAGACCGATGCNNCAATACCTTGATCGTCCGTAATACCGGCTCCGGCACCGTCGCGGAAGGCTTGGGCTTCTCGATCCCCATCAACACCGCTCAGGCCGTTGCCACTCAGATTATCCAGAAGGGTTATGTGGCGCACCCCTATCTGGGCATCAGCTACCAGCCCATCACGCCGGATGTCGCCGCGGCCTATAACCTGCCGGTGCAATGGGGCGTGTACGTGACGCGCGTGGCGGTCAACAGCCCCGCCGCTCAGGCCGGTTTGCAGCCCGGCGATATGATCAATCAGATTGATACCGTGCCTCTCGACGCCACTCATTCCTATCTCAACACTTTGTTCTCCTATAAGCCCGGCGATCAGATCACGCTTTCCATCGTGCGTAATGGGCAGACCTTTCAAGCGAAGGTCACGCTGACAGAAGAAGCGCATAATTAATAGCAGTCAACCGGATGTGTCCAATAAGGAAAAAGTAGAGAAGTAAAAAGCACGAAAGATAAAAAACTGGCGGCCCGATGGCCGCCAGTTTACATATTCTTGCACCAGGTGTGCTATTTGCTTTTCCGACATCTCTTCTTCATTGCGTTTTCGAGTGGGCATCATTGTTCTGACTAATTTGTGCCGCGAGTTGTCTAGTAAAAGAGTGATATATTTAATAATAAATTAATTATTGGCTGTCAAACGGCGGGCAAGCATTTTAGTTGGCTGCTTGCCCTATAGCCAAAATCCGTAAACCATTTTCATCATATGCCAGATAGAATTGTTCTAGAGCAGGAAAACCAGATACGCAAATTAATCAATAATCCGCAAAAACATTACAAGTTGCGGCAGGATAAGGCATTATTCTATCAATTGTGCAGCTCCTTAGACATTATCGAGGATACTGAGGACGCGATAGCCGCGTATACAGAAGAAGATTTTGGGCAAGATAAGTCTTTACTTTATCTTGCAGTATATGGCTTGTTGCAAGCAATATATGTTCAGCAAGACGCTGTTATAAATCTCTGTGAAGCATTAGGCATCAAGGATGATATACACAACTATCCAAAGTTAAATGAAATCCGAGAGATACGAAACGATACAGCAGGGCATCCGACAAAGCGCGACCGCAAAAAGGGGAAACCAAATTCTTATCATCACATTTCTCACATTACTTTGAATAAGTCGGGTTTTACACTAGCGTCTTATTTCTCTGATGGATCCAATGCACAATTTAGAGACATAAAAACTTCGGAATTAATCATTGAGCAAAGAAAATTTATATCTTCTATTCTTACAACTCTGATTAATGGCTTAGAAGCAGAGGAAAAAGCGCATAAGGAAAAATTCCGTATGGAAAAGTTAATTGAAATATTTCCTGAAACACTCGGTTATGATTTCGAAAAACTCTTTGAGGGAATTTCCAGAGATGAATATGCTGAATTGGCAAATAATAATCTTAAGAACATTATGGATGTAGTAAACAAATTCCGAGATTCAGTTAAGAGAAGAAATATGGATTTTTATGAACGTCTGCAAGATGATTTTGAACTTATTGAATACGCAGCAGCCAATTTAGGGAAATATTTTCATGGAAGAAATGGGGTAGAAAATCTGGCCGCTCAAATTTATGCTTATTTTCTACAAAATAAGGTTGATGCATTAAAAGAATATGCCAAAATAATTGACGATGAGTATGCAAAGTAACTGAACAGCAAATAGCCGTTTGCAAGTAAATTTATTTTTTATGGCGCAACAAAATCATCCTCGATAATATAAGGAATCTGACGTGTTGATTCCGACGCGCCTTAGGTCTCCAGTTCTCATAGTTCACCGATGATTAAAACCCCAGCTCCTTCAAATTCTGCTCCTTTTATTTCCCTGCCACGAACTATGCGGGTTGTTTATTGTCAGCGGTGAAATCCGTGATTAAATTTAAATCATTTCCCGCCGTACTTGGCCCGATTTTCAGTGATTCGTCTTGTCCTTTTCTCAGGGATAAGATCAATCAGCGAGCGCAATGCCCGATTAACGCTTTCCGAATCCGGAAAATAAGCTCTCACATCCGGGTCGAGCAGCACCGTGCTTTCTTTTGGAACAAAGTTCCGCACTGTAACCGTTCCATCTGTTTTCAGTACACGGACGGAATACCCCTTCTGCAAGGCTTTGGTATATTTTCCGCGCACGCCCTTTTTACCGGTGAAATCATATTCGGGCAGCAAGTCCTCGTTTTGGATTTCATTCATTTTCTTTTTCATATCGTTCTCTTTCGATCCTGGTTGCTTTCCTGCAACCGATAATGCGGATGACAATCCTGTTTAGAAATTTATGCAACGAGCAGAAAATGTATAATCATTAAAAACCAAGCTCCTTCAAATTCTGTTCCTTGCTCCTCTTCCCGCCTCCCAGCAATTCCTTCCAGAACTCATCGGTTGTCTGCAAGCAGTTTGTTCAACGTTGCAAGCAAGTCGGGTACGCTCTCCGTCGCGGCGATCCATACTTTGCTTATCAACGTCTCGCCGTATTCATGTGCTAGGATATTTCGCAAACCAATGAAATTTATCCATGGAATTTCTGGATGCTTTTTCCGAAACTGTGGGGATAAATGGTTTGCCGCCTCACCGATCACCAACAATTCACGTTCCGCGGCAAAGCGCAAAACCTTTTCCTTCTCGAACCTCGCAAATTTTACGTCTCGCATGAAGTTGTTGATCTCGCGGGCGGCATTTTGCATATCCCACAAATAAGATAATTCCCGTTCATCCAGCGGCATAAACCACCTGTGCAGTTCGCAATATCTCGCGTCGCCGGTAGGGATTGATCAATCCTTCTTTTTCAACCAAATCGACGGGGCGCTTGAACATCTTTTCAAGTTCGAGTTGCATGTCAACCAGTTCGAGCAGTCCAATATGAGCCTTTGGATCAATGCTGACCAACACGTCAATATCGCTATCTGGCCGAAAATCCTCGCGCAGGATGGAACCGAACAGCGAAAATTCGGTAATGCTCCAGCGTTGGCAGAAGTCAAAGATCTTTTTTCGAGGAATCCTAAGCTTCTTTCTTTGCATGATTAAATTATAGCACGGCCAGGATTTGCTCGAAGATCATTAAAATCCCAACTCCTTCAAATTCTGCTCCTGGCTCCTCTTCCCGCCTCCCAGCAATTCCTTCCAAAACTGATCGTCATATCTACGTGATTTGACCGGCAATGGCATCGGCACGCCCCAGCCCAACAGCAATACTTCTTCCTTGGCCTGCAAGCGTGCCAACATCCCGCGCAAGGCTTCGCGGCCCGAAAGCCCCGAAAGCACGGCATGGATGTCATCGTCATCGCCCAGCCAGCCGCTGATGCGTGTCCCGAGTTGTGACATGACTTCATCGTAGATTTGCGAGGGGCGCTGGTCGATGACCAGCAGCGTCACATAATATTTGCGCATTTCGCGCGCGATCGTGGCGAAGGTGGTTTGTGAGGCCATCTCGCGGTTCAATAGCTTGTGCGCCTCCTCGATCACGATCACCAACTGCTTCGGTTCATCCCGGCCTGTGGAACGATAGGCGTTGGTTTTCTTCTCCCACGCTTCGCGGATGCGCCGTGTCAGCAAATTGGCAACCAGCAGATAATCCAGGTCGGTCTCGAACTTGCCGAACGACAGCACGATATGTTGTCCGTTCTCAAGCGCTGAGATGATTTCATGGATCGGGTCTGCAGCCGGTTTTTCAACGATATATTCCTTGTTGAACAGCCGCCTCAGTTTGTTTTGCAAGGCCTCCGCCGCCATCACATTGACCCCGTTGGCGTTGGCCCAGGTTGCCACGCTCCCCGGTGCAGGGATTTTCTTGCCATCCTCGGTCGCGATGACTTCCTGAGTCATCATCTTGAACTCGCTGAACCAATCCCGCTTGAACGAGTTCCACAGTGCATCCAGTGTGGTGGCGGTCGTTTCTTTCAAGTCAAGTTCGCGTGCCAGCAGTTCCACATCCGAGGTGGAAATATCGCCTTCCGCGATCTCCAGGTTGAAATCCGGTGTCTCGCCTCGGATGGTCGCACCGCCTCCTAGTCCGACCACGCGCACCTTCGATGCGAATTTATTCTTCAATCCGATTACGCGTTTGCCGGTGTCCGAGGCCGTGTCGTCGAATCCGTATTCGTTGTGCATGTCGAACACCAGCACCGAAGCCTTGTTATAGTGGATCAATCCCGCCAGCACCGCCCGCGTCAGGAACGATTTGCCCGTACCCGTTGCGCCAAAGATGCCCGAGGAACGCTGGACGAATTTTTCCAAATCAATGCAAACGGGATGTCCCTGCTCGCGTGTATACCCGATGATAAAGTTTTTGTCGCTCGGTTCGCCGAAGATGCCCGCGATATGTTCGGGTTGCGCCATCTCGACGGATGAATGATGCGGCGGTACGGTCTTGACCGGCAGCGGCTTTGGATCGTCAGGGTTATCTTGCTTCCATTTTTTATACTCCGCCGAGATTGGATCTGGCCCGATATCTTGCATCAATGCGGGCAGGATTTCAAGGTTCGTGTAAAGCGTCTGGCCGTGCAGCGCCTTCGCAATCGCGGCGGGCAGTCGTGCTTCGGATTGCTCATCGGCAAAACGCGGGTCGGTCGCGCCGAGTTGAATATCGGTGACTAATCCGTAGTATCGCCAGCCCGAATTTTCCACCACCACGAACGCGCCTTCCTGCACTTCCTGCGCCGGAACTATTAACCTCGCGCGAAATGACTCCTTCAATCCCCCGCCGATGATGTAACCGATGATTTGATGTTCATTCATAAGTTGTATCCTGTGTCAAAAGGTTTCGGACAAAATTACTGCGCCTCGGCTTGTCGTCCTTTGAGAATGTTCAACAAAACTGCTGCTGTAAGGATGATCACCAGGAACGGAAAGGTATCGCTCAAGGCACTGGGACGATATTTGAAAGAGAACAATGTGGCTGAATAGGCAAGCGAAGCAATGAACATAAGCAGAATCGCCATTATGCCTTTCCAGGAATGATCCCTTAAGCTTTGGCTCGCTAAGAATAACGCAAAAGGCGCTGTCAACATGGGCAGGGTGTAATCATGACTGACGGGAGGCAGAACGAGCGCCCCAATGGTGAATGCCAACAGCAGATCGGCATTAAAACCTTTTGTATTTCTCCAATATGCCCCAACCAGGACAACTGCAAGGCAGATCAGAACGTACGCATACAATAAGGTGGTGACCAGGCCAGCCTGTTTCAGGCCTGAGCTGCTCAACAAGCCGACGAAGGATTGGATCGCATGATTCCCTTTCCATACCTCGGAGAAATCCGATTTGGTTCCAAGTTGGTGAAAGAATGCATTGAAGTATCCAATGCCTTGCAGGAAGAGTAACAGGAAATTCGCCAGGCCGAGGGCCAAAAACCGTTTCAGGTTGCCTTTCCAATCGCGCCAATCGTCAACAAACATAAAAACCAGCAGCGCCGGATAGTATTTCATTTGGATGGAGAGACAGAACAAAAGATAGGCAAAGAAGCGAAAATCACGGTGCTTATGAAAAATGTAGATGGCCGCCAGGCTGAGCATCATGGAAATCGTATAAAATTGTCCGCGCTCCAGTTCGAATTGCAGGCCGTATGAAAAGATCGTAATGGCTGCCACCAGCAGGATGGAGTGATGATTCTCTCTCTTGCTCATCAGGATGGCAAAAATGATCAGAAGGGCATAACTGACGAGGGTCGCAAAGGTGATAATCGTGTATCCCGTGGCATGATCCAGCGTTAGAAACGGCACAAGCAGAAAATTGACAATAGGTGGATTAAGGATGCTTGGGATTCGGTTCTGCACGAATAATGTCCGGATGGCTTCTACGTTCAACTGGAGGTCAATTCCAATCGGGGTTGCATCGGCAATATATTTATCGGGATATTGAATATGGAGAGTGGAATTCAGGAAGACGGGCGCGATAAAATACAGAACGTAATTGACCAAAAAACCGAGCGCGATCCAAACGACGGTGGGCAGTTCAAAAAACTTATCGCGCAGGGTGGACCAAAATGAAACCGCGCTGGGCTTCCGGCGGGATTGAAAGATGGATAGCGCAGTCCCGAATAAGGCGATCAAGATTCCTATCTCGATCCCCAATATGCGGGACGGATGAAAGCCGCCTTCCATAATAATGGAAAATAGAAAGACCAAAGCGATCAATGCACCTAATGCAATTATTATGAATGATATTTTCTTAATCACGGAGCATTCTCCATTGCTTCAGATCATTCTGATGCACGCTAGGCAGGATTCTTGTAAGGAATGATAACCTTATCGTGAAACGTCGCTTAACGCACTAAGAACTGACATGAGAGTCGGGTAATCATCCCGAAGCAAAGTGATCAATTCCTGTGTTGCGTCCTCCTGCCACTTTTGATTTTTATGCGCTCTGGCCGCCTGCTGAATATGCGCGGCCAGCACTTCACCTATCGGTACATCCTGTGAACGAAGGATATGGCGGAAATACCCGAACCTTCCCGCGCCGGTAAATCGAATCAAATCCTTATCATCACACAAATAAATCACATCCAAACTCAAAGGCGGACGCGGCGGTAAAAGATGATGGATTTTTCCATCCTGTTCGTAGCCCACAGCCAGCACGGACATCTCCACCGGCACAATGCGGCGCTCGCGGTTATCCTGCATCACTTCCTGGCTGACGTTATCCGCCGTGACGAGTTGTCGCACCA
>PMLN01000219.1:4406-5454 GCA_003158885.1 Anaerolineae bacterium | reverse complement strand
CATCTCGCGAACTTACCAGAATATTCGCCTGTTCGCCAATATGAGCGCCATCGAAAATATCCTGGTCGGCGAGCATTCCCGCATCCGGGGTTCATGGGTGGAAGCAATTCTTCACACACCACGTGTGGTAAAAGAGGAAAAACAAGCGGTCGAGAAGGCCCGGGAACTTCTGAATTTTGTCGGCCTGGTTGGTCTCGGAGACCAGTTGGCCCGNNCTGGGCAGCCAGCCGCGCCTGCTGTTGCTGGATGAACCAACCGCCGGGATGAACCCGCATGAAAGCAACGATATGATGCACTTCATCCGCCGCCTGCGGGATGAAGTGCATATTACCATCCTGCTGATCGAACATGATATGCGCGTGGTCATGGGAATCAGCGAACGGATCGCCGTGCTGGACTACGGTGCAAAGATCGCCGAGGGGACTCCCNNCGAAGCCTATCTGGGAAGCGGCGCGGCCTCCGGCCTGACCAACTCCGCTCCTCAGCCCATCTGATTGCGAGGTACTCATATCCATGCTCGAAGTTAACGAAGTCCACACCTATTATGGCAACATCCATGCACTCAAAGGCATCTCGCTGACGGTGGAAAAAGGCGAAATTGTCACATTGATTGGTTCCAACGGAGCCGGTAAAACAACCACCTTACGCTCCATATGTGGGCTGCAGAAACCGCGCCAGGGCAACATCCTGCTCGAAGGTGAAGACCTCGGCCCTTTCAAGGCGCATGAGATCGTCGCAAAAGGGGTGGCGATGGTCCCGGAGGGGCGCGGCATTTTTGCCCGCTTGTCTGTGGCTGAAAACCTGGACATGGGAGCCTATATCCGGCGTGACCGCGCCGCCGTCCAGAAAGATCTGGAACGGGTCTTCACCATCTTCCCGCGCTTGAAAGAGCGCCAACACCAATTGGCAGGGACACTTTCCGGTGGTGAGCAGCAGATGCTCGCAACAGGACGTGCCCTTATGACCCGCCCGCGCCTGCTCCTGATGGATGAACCTTCAATGGGACTTGCACCCGTCCTAGTGGAGGCGATTTTCGATGTGATCAAAG
>PMLN01000219.1:0-4393 GCA_003158885.1 Anaerolineae bacterium | reverse complement strand
TTTCAATTGAAAACGGGTCTCTTTGCAAATTAGGCCTCTTGCATAGGAATGCCATAATAGGCATATGAAATATGAGACAACCAAACGCCTAAAAGACACAGACTTCAAACGTCTCGCAGGCATAGAGCCAGAAACCTTTGAACTAATGCTCAAAGTGGTTGTGAAAGGTTTAAGCAACTTTGGGAGACTGCCCAAATTGAGCCGAGCCGATCAACTCATGATGACCTTACTGAAAAGGCTGTACTGGAAACGCAGATCAAAAACCTGGAAGCACGAAAAGAGAGCTCAGAGATTGAAATCACACCTGAGACTTTAACTGTTGGGATTGCCGCTTGGCGCGCTGACTTACTGGAAGCGCATCAGAATAACAATGTGGCTGCCCTCCGTGCTTTGCCAGCGCAATTTATAAGCCGGATTGAAGCTGGCAATCATCGAGTCAGCATTTGGTATACTTACCTAAGATAAAAAATAGTCCGATTGTAATGCGTTCCTCCAGGGGCGCACTGCAATTCGCTTCCCGCAAAATGTTTTGCCGAGAAATTCAAGAGGAGAATATGTCCACCCACCAACACCGTTTTCTCATTACATCCATCCTGCTGATGCTCATCGCTGTGACCGCCTGCCAGCCCCAAGCCGCATCACAGGCCACGCCGGCATTATCGTTTAGTGCGGTTCTAAAAGAAATCACAGGAAAAGCGAACATCAAACAGCCGGGCGCAAGCGATTTTTCGCCCGCCTCTGTTGGGATGGAACTACAGTTGAATGGTTCGATCCAAACCGGTGACGATGGCCGCGCCCGTCTCGACCTTACCAGCGGTACCATCATCCGCGTGGCTCCAGCCTCGCTCTTCACGTTTACATCCAACCAGCCCAGCAATGGAAGCCTGTCCACTCAAATAAATTTGAACCTTGGCGGCCTCTTCATCATCCTGAGCGGCGGCAATGCCAATGTGAATACGCCCTCGGGGGTAGCCTCGGTGCGCGGCTCCTACCTTTCCGTTTACGTGGACCCATCCACACAAACCGTGGTGGTCACCTGCCTGGAAGGTCACTGCTCGGCCGGCAACAGCGCCGGAAGCGTGGATTTTGGAAGCGGCCAGGAAGTTACCTTGTTCTCCTGCACGGGAGGCCAATGCAGTGTGCCCAATATCGGGCCGATGACGCCCGAAGATTTCCAGAGATGGCTGGATAACAACCCTGATCTCCAACAGATCCCCGGACTGTTCGCCACCATGACAGCCCTGGTTTCCACACAGCCCCCGGCAACCGAAGCGCCTGCAACCACGCCGCCGCCTGCGACAGAACCGCCCATCGCTTCGGTCTGCCTTAATCATGTAAACCCAGCTACAGGCTCCAACCTAGACCCGATCGGCCCCATTAAGTTCTCATGGGATGCAAAGAACGGCGCGAGCCAATACCAGCTTAACATCCATTATCCCAACGGCGCCACTGCCTCATTCTATACAAACGATACAAGCGTCACGCGTTATCTCGAAGAAATGCCGGGCGGTGGATCGTATAGTTGGGATGTGACCGTGCTCGATGGTTCCGGCAACCCAATCTGCCAGACGGCCGAAAGCACTTTTTCGAAGCCAAAGTTCGAGACGCCTGTGCCGCCAAGCGATAATAGTGTGGCTTGCACCACTAACAATGCCCAAGGGAGTAATCCAAACAAGCACTGTTATTGCCAATATAATGACCAGCACCCCTGGTGTTATTGCCAATATTATCTCCAGCACCCCTGGTGCGGCGGCGGACAGGGTTGAGATGAGCCATTCAAGAAACACTGCGCGCTTCCGCGTGATCCTGATCGTTATTACGGCCATCCTATTAATGGTATTGGAGACCGCCTCGAATTTCCCAAACATCAGCACACCGCTCACAAGTCTGGAGTTGGGCGCCCGCGATACACTGATGCGCCTGCGAGGGACGCGTCCCACCTCGGGAGACATCGTCATTGTGGCGGTCGACGATCCATCCTTCCAATGGACCCAATATGAATGGCCCTGGCCGCGCACCTACCTGGCACAGATCGTGGATGCCATCAATCAGGGGGGAGCGCGGGTGGTGGGAATCGATATATTCCTGACAGAAGCCGGCAGGGATGCGGGTGGAGATGAGGCGCTGTCGCAGGCATTAAGTCAATCGGCTTCTTCCGTTTCCGACCTGGAAATCTTTCGCAATCCGCAGCAAGGTACCACTTCGTTAAGCCTGCCGATCGGGCCTTATCGCAGCGTACTGAAAGCGATGGGGATCACCACCATTATTCAAGACCGGGATGCCGTTACGCGCAGCATCCAGGCCTATGATAGCTATGGCGACCAGTACTATTACAACTGGGCCTTCCAAGTCGCCGCCCAATATCTTAAAGCCAGCCCGCCATCGAATCCAACTCCATCCGGATTGACATTCAATCACCAGCAGGTTCCACTGCGCAACGGCTCGCTGATGGTCAATTACTCCGGACCCGCCGGAACCTATCCAACCTATTCGGCGTATCAGGTGGCGCTGGGAGACATACTCAAAGAAAACCCAAACGCGTTCAAAGACAAGATCGTCCTGATCGGCTCAACCACCATCACCCTGCACGATGTTTACGCAACGCCCTTTTCGGCCCAACAACCCACTGCGGGAGTGGAGGTGGTCGCCAACGCAATAGACACCATCCTCAATGGAAGCTATCTAAGAGAAACGCCCCCGTGGGTGGCCCTGTTGGTCATTATTTTCATGGCCGCCGCGGCAGGGCTGATCTCCCGGATTCAGAGACCGTCTCTCACACTCATCCTCATGGCAATCGGGATGATGCTCTACGCGGCCGTTACGTATATCATCTTTGCAGCCAAGGGACTCTACATTCCCGTTGCCGCGCCGCAATTAATGCTCTTCCTGGGCGTGATTCTGCCAGCCATCGAGCAAGCCGTCTCGCAGGAACTGGAAAAACGCCGCGTCCGAAATTTGTTCAGCCGCTTTATTTCGCCTGAGATGGTGGGCCAATTGATCGAGACACAGGATATCAATTCACTCAACAAGCGCGCAAATCTCAGCATCCTGTTTTCCGATATCCGCGGCTTTACCTCGCTTTCCGAAAAACTATCGCCGGAAGAAGTGGTTTCCGTTCTCAATCCGTATCTCGAAGCGATGACGAAGATCATCGATCAATTTGGCGGCACGGTGGATAAATACGAGGGCGATGCGATCCTGGCCTTCTTTGGAGAACCGGTGGTGCACGAGGATCATGCCCTGCGCGCCGTTCGCACGGCAGTGGAAATGCGCGCGGCCCTGGCTGAACTGGACCGGCAGTGGGAACGCGATGGCCAGCCTTATCACATCGAGATCGGAATCGGGATCAACTCCGGAGAGGTCTTCGTCGGCCTGCTGGGTTCGGCACAGCGCATCAACTACACCATCATCGGCGATAATGTCAACCTGGCCTCCCGCCTGCAGGATCTGACAAAAACCTATCAATGGCCGATCCTGGTCAGCGAAAGCACCTACGAACAGATCAAGGATGAGTTCGAGGCCCAGCTTGTGGATTCAGTCATTGTCAAAGGTCGAAGCGAAGCGGTCAAGGTATATAAGGTATTAGGGCAGAAAAACACGCCAAGACCCCAATAAAACGGAATGAGCCGGAACGCTGCAGTTGCATTCCCGTAAAAACAGCTTCATCAAAAAGGCGAACTCTTGATGCGTTCGCCTTTTTTTATTGTTTGTGGGGGTTTGTACGAATGACAATTTTATGGTAGATTTGGTTTATTCCAGTAAATCGAGGGCACAGAATGAATGCAGATAAGGTTCCCGATATCATCATTGGACGGCTGCCGGTATATCTTCGCGCACTTCAGCGCATGGTCGAAAGGGGGATGCGAACAACTTCATCGCAGGAATTGAGCAAACACGTGGGCATCACCGCCGCACAAATCCGCAAGGATGTTTCCCAGTTCGGAGAATTCGGGAAACAAGGCACGGGATATTCAATTCCATTCCTGATCGATAAACTGCGCGAAATTCTCAAAGTCGACCGCATTTGGGATGTGGCCGTAATCGGCGCAGGCGAACTTGGACACGCGCTATCCCACTATCAAGGTTTCACGGACCGGGGTTTTTGTGTGGTCATGCTTTTCGACAACGATCCCTCCAAAGTAGGAAAAAAAGTCGGAGAATTTGTGGTTGAAGATTCAGCCTTTATGGTGGAACGGATCCGTAATGCGAATGTAAAAATCGCCATGCTGACCGTTCCCGCCGCCGCCGCACAGGCCACGGCAGATAAACTTGTACAAGCAGGCGTCAAAGCCATCTTGAATTATGCGCCCATTAGTTTGAATGTACCCAACACTGTCCGCGTTCAATATATTGATCCTGCCACCCACCTTCAGAGAATGACGTATTATTTATA
>PMLN01000408.1 GCA_003158885.1 Anaerolineae bacterium | reverse complement strand
ATAGATACAGCCCAGCGCTCCCACAAAGGTATCGTACTCGTTTTTATTAAAATAGATTTTCTTTCCCTTGATTGCGGATTTTTGATTGGCAATCATAATTTCATCTATTATTGTGAAATTATCCCTCAACAGGAAGAATAGTGGTTTTAGAGCACCTCTGAATCCATAACCAGTTTGACTAAAGCCAATTGGTTTTTTCGTTGTATCTCTAAAGATCAGTCTTTTAATTAAGTTTCCTTGAGCGGAACCTTTTATGAAGACATATTCATAGTATTTCTTTGAGTTGTCAAATCGCCAAACAACATTCCCGTGCTCCTTGTTTTTTATTTCTCTGATCATTATTGCCTCGATAGCTTATGCCAAGATCCACTTAATAATGAATAGTTCTTCTGCATTGGTATTCTGTTCTAAGCGTTTTCCAATATCATCTAGCAATATATCTTTTTGTTTATCCAATTCGCGGCTTGCCGCATCATAGCTTCGCCATGTTTCATCTCGCTTGGTTTCCAACTTCCGCAGGGATTGTTGCTTCTCCAGTTTTTCCGGCAGGTTGGGTGCCAGGCGGGCGGCTTTGCGCGTTTCCTTGATCGCCTCGTCCAATTCATCCAATTCTACCTTCAATGACATGCGCCGATCCTGCGCCCAGCGGTCCAGTTTATCAATCTCGATTTCGAACCAATTGGCATTGCGGGATGCCAATTCTTCAAGTATAGCTTTTTGTTTGCGGACAACGGATTCTTTTAACTGGACTTCCACATCTGGCGGAACAGTTAGGCTTTCACCTTGGTTCGCAGGCAGGTCAAACAAACGCCTGCACTGCGCTTCATCCAAAGGGCTTCCATCTTCCGTAAAGCCCGTAAAAAGTAAGATGTCTTCAGTTTCCAATGCGCTAATTGTAAACTGTGAGCAGGCCAGCCAGCCCTTTTGGCCGCGTAAGGCATCCAGGACGGAGATGTGTTTCCCGCTCTCGGCATACTCAAAGGTCAATTCGCAAACCGGCGTTTCGATTTTGCACGCTTGATCCAAAATGCGCTGTGCCAAGGGGTGGCCCACCCGATACGTGTTGACATCCTCCACCTGCTTGCCCATTCGATACGGACCGGGGTGGATGTTCTCTCCGGCGAATGGATTATGGTGCAGCATGAAACTAAACTCGTCTTCAGCGAAGTGAGCATAGTCGTTCAGTACATAGCGCGTCACCTGCCATAACTGTTGGTTGAAGCGGTCCAAAAAGTCGTGGCTTTGAATGCGGACTTTCTCAACCACTTCCTGATCGAAATTATTGAGCAACTTCTCGCGTGCATCCTGTTGGCCTGCAGCAATTTCGGCTTCCAGTTCCTTTTGAAGCTGGTCGAATTCAAATTGGATCTGTTCCTGCGTCCGGCATTTCTGATAAATGGCCGCAATTCGTTTCTCGAAATCCACTCCTGATTCAATCGTGCCCAACACTTCATCGCTTGCACCGAAGATACCGTTGAACAAACGGAACTTTTCATCCAATAGTTCGTAGACGCGCCGGTCAGCGGCATTTTTCCTGTTTAGAAAGTTAACAACCACGACATCATATTTCTGGCCGTAGCGGTGACAGCGTCCGATCCGTTGTTCGATGCGTTGTGGATTCCACGGCAGGTCGTAGTTTACAACCATATTGCAAAATTGCAGGTTAATACCTTCTGCGGCTGCTTCCGTAGCGATCAGAATGGCTGCTTCGTCGCGGAAATACTCCACCAGCGCCGCGCGCATATCCGCGCTGGGCGAGCCGCTTATACGATCCGTGCCTTTATTTTTTTCAACCCAATCTCTGTATATTTGTTTCGATTTCGGGTCTGTGTTCGTGCCATTGAAAATCATCACCTTGCCTGCGAACTCCGTCTGTTCCAGGATCCGGAAAAGATATTCCTGAGTTCTGCGCGATTCGGTAAAGATGACCGCCTTTTGCTGCAGGGTGGCCGCGCCTTGATTCCTTTGCACTTCCGCTGCGGCGTTAAATCCTTTGCGCAAGGCCGTCAAAAGCACTTCACCCTTGGAGTTCTTGAGGATGGATTTTGCCAGTTGATGAAATTCCTGCAACTGCTTCATTTCCGCACGCAATTCAGCGAGTTGTTCGGGCCTCAGCCGGGCGCGTTCTTTCGGAGGTTCCCCGCCTTCCTCTTCTTCCCATTCGTCTGCCAACTCGTCCAGTTCTTCCCAGTTCTCCGGCAGGTCGGGCGGCAGTGAATCTACCGCTTCGGATTCACGCGCCGCAGCTTCCAGCCTTTGCGCCAGGCCCTCCAAGGTCGCCGAAATCGCATAGGTGGATGAAGCCAGCAGCTTGCGTAAGATCAATGTAATTAACTGCCGTTGACCGGCAGGCAGGGCGTATAGTTTTGGCTGTTGTAAATATTCCGAGACAAGGTCATAGAGCCGTTGTTCCTCATCGCTCGGCGTAAACTCCTGTACCAGCGCGTGACGGTTGGTATATTTCACATATTCCAACACTTGCTTGCGCAAGGTGCGCTTGCACAAGGGTTTGAGCCGTTCTTTCAACTCGCTGAAATCATCTTCGTTACTCAGGCGTGTAAAGCGCGCCTTGTAACTCTTGAAATCCCCGAACGCATAATCGTCAATGATGCTTACCAGTCCGTACAATTCCAATAACGAATTTTGCAATGGGGTGGCAGTCAACAAGATTTTTGGAAATGGCGCAATGGCTGCCTTGATGGCGCTGGCGATCTTGCTTGAGGCTTTGTAGACGTTTCTTAAGCGGTGGGCTTCGTCAATCACCACCAGATCCCATGGAGTCTGCCGCACGTAAGGCTCTTTGGTCCTGGCAAATTGGAAGGAGCACAAGACAACGAAATTTTGTTGAAATGGGTTTAGGTTACCGGCCTTTAGCGCCTCATTGAAACTACGAGTTTCCAGGATTACCGATGGCAAATAAAATTTATCGGCCAATTCCTGGCTCCACTGCTTGCGTAAATTGGCAGGCAGGATGATCAATATATGGCGCTTGCGTTCGGCCCACTTTTGCGAAATCAACAAACCGGCTTCGATGGTCTTTCCCAACCCGACCTCATCCGCCAGGATTGCTCCCTTGGAAAACGGATTGCGAAATGCAAATAAGGCAGCTTCCACCTGATGGGGGTTTAAATCAACCTGTGCATCGGCCAGCACCGACGCAAGCTTCTCCACGCTGTCTGAAGAATGGCGGCGGGTTAATTCATGAGCAAAGTATCGAACGTGGTACGCAGTAGTTTGCACAGCTTTTGGGCAGGGTCTTCCCCCGCATCAATACCGTTTCTCTCAAGCATAGACGAGAGCCGGGGTTTTGTCAATTCCTGTTCCATTCCTGAGTCTAACAGGTTTTACAGGTCTAACAGGTCTAACAGGTCTAATAGGTCTAATAGGTCTAATAGGTCTAATAGGTCTAACAGGCCTTACAGGTCTAACAAGTCTAACAAGCGCGCTGCCCTCAACCCTTGACCCTGAAGAACACA